>DAOUVH010000303.1 GCA_030667725.1 Candidatus Cloacimonadota bacterium
GAAGATCTAATACTGAAACATAATGAGTGAACTTGCCCCAGGGTTGATTATAAATAGGGTAATTTGAGTAATCCATATATTCGAGTGTAATGTTATTTCTTTTGAATATTTCGGGATTTATGTATGATTTTGCTGCTGATCCGGTAATGTAATGATCTCCATTAAGCTGTTGAATGATTGAGATTATTTTTTCGTTCTTTCCTTCAATAAGTTCAAATTCTCTCGAATCTGAAAAAAACGTATTGATGCCAAGTTGCCCGGAAATTTCTTTTATCAAAAGTTGATTCAGATAACTCAGGTTTCCCCAGTTTTTTCTTATTAAAATATTCCTGAATAATTCAAAATATTGCTCAAAATATCTGCATTTATTATAGTTTCTATCCAATGCATTAAGATGCGTTTTCCTCCAATCTGTAGAATTATCTATTTTAACTTCATTGATCTTCATAGATTGTGTTCCGTTGGTAGGGACTGTGAGCCAGTGAATACCTTCGGGTGTTTTTATCCGGTTGCGGTTTCTCCAATTTCGGGGAGTATATTGTGCAGTATCCAGGAATACAAAGTGATCTACCTTCTGAATGATATGAAAGTACCCTTTCCAAGGAATGTAATTTGATTGGAGGATAGCTATTTTTTTCATTTTACTTGGCGTATGAATTTTGCGGGATTTCCTGCCCAGATCTCATTTTCATCTATGCTTTTCAGGAGTATAGAACCCATTCCCAAAGCCGAATTTTTTCCTATTTTCAGGTTTTCCCTGATCGTAGCATTTAAACCTACGTGAACACCAGCAGAAATTTTTATAAATGAACTTGTGCAGCATTGAGCAGCAAAGTGACAATAATTCCCGATCTCATTATTATGACCAATAGTTGCACCCACCATCACCAGACAGCATTTTCCAAAAATAGTTCCCGAAGAAATCGATACGTTAGGCATTATCACTGTTCCATGACCCAGTTTCACATTTGGTGCAACGTACGCCATCGGATGAATGAAAGTAGCCAGGGAAGAATCCTGAATTTTCAAACTCTCGAAAAGCTTGATCCGCTTTTGCTGTCCATCAATTCGGTAAATTGTATTGATAAAATAATAATCTTTTATTATGAATTTGGAAGCATCTCTTGTTTTTCCAAGAACAGGGAAACCTTCTATAAGAGAGTCTTTTCTCTCTCTGTCATTCAAATATCCGACAAATTCCCATTCCTTGTAGCCATGTTTATTTGCATCAACAATCGCATTGGCAATTACAGAGCCATTCCCCAATCCACCGAGAATAATTACTTTCTTACTCATTTGTTCTCTCACTTTTTGCAAAATAACTTTCAATTTCATATTCAGGTTTTCGCTGTGCTAATTGAATTATTGTATGAGGTAAAATTCTGTCAAATGCAAGTTTGAACATTTTTTTAAGATCATACCCACTTTCTCCTGCAAACCTTCTATCACGAGTAAGATTAATCGTAGTATATATTATTTCTGCTCGATAGAATCTGCTTAGAATGGTTCCCGTTTTTTTTGGAAAAGCTTTCACCTCTTTATATGCTTCTCTTTTGAAAGCACGAAAAACTCCTATGTTTGATGGATGATGAATTTTCGTGAAAATATTAGAAATAAGGAAAAATGTACTTGAAATGAACTTTTTTAAAACAGAACTTTCCATGGAAACCCATTTTGCAATTGCCATTTGAACATCATTTTCTTCTAATGCATTCAGTAATTTGGGGATGTCTTCCGGTTTGTCCTGAAGGTCAGAATCCATGATCACCATTATTTCTCCTTTTGAGTAATCCAATCCTGCAGTTATTGCATTTGATTGACCGAAATTTTTTACTAACTTCACTATCTTTATATTTTCATCTTGAATTAGAAGTTCTTTCAATATCGTTAGTGAATCATCCTCACTTCCGTCATCAATAAAAATAATTTCGTAGCTCTTTCCCAGTTCAAAGACCACAGGTTTCAATCTTCTGTACAATTCAGGTAGAACTTCCTGGTCGTTAAAAACAGGGATGATAATTGATAATTCGATCATTTAACAACATCCTTTTTATTTACTTGATCTGCAATACTGATTATCCCGCCAATGAAAGCTGGCAAACCTGTTAGTATCAGGAAATTCAGTATTGACACACTGAAGGCAACCGCCGGTTCAATTCCAACGAGACTATAAAAATGAATAAAAGCACCTTCACGAATTCCGAACCCACTGATAGTTACAGGTATCAAAGAGATAATTTGAATAACCGGAACAAAGGCAAGATGATAGATGATGGGAATATTTATATCCATAGCTTTGAAAATGAGACATACGTTAAAGAATGTTGTAAGTTGAATTAATATCATTATCGGTAAAGTTTTTAACAGAATTTTCTTGAATGGCAGCCTGGTAAGTGAACTGTGCATATCGGATAAATAGTTAAAGATCTTTCTGGCAAATCTGATCTTTTCCAAACTAAGTGAAACATAATTGTATATTTTAATGTTAGTTATGATCAATGTTATTGATAGAATTATTATAGCAATTAATACTAGGATGGTTCTGGCAATAGCTATTTGATGAATGTTATAA
>DAOUVH010000208.1 GCA_030667725.1 Candidatus Cloacimonadota bacterium
AACAGGTTAGCTGTTGTAGGTAACTCATTTTCATTGGCAGATTATATGAAACGTATGAACAAAGTGATGCACGCTGATAAAGAAGAATTCGACACAATCCCTGATTCGCAGGAATTAAATGCTCAATATCTTTTGCTCTATGAAATGAGCGGCGATCCTGAGAATCTTTGGAAAGTTGTGGATTATGATTTCAAAACTGCTAATATGACCATCCAACTGAAAAGCGATAATTCAAAAGCAATTAACAGTGCCATTGCAGTAGTGGAAGAATACAAAAAAGATTTTGAAAAACTCGGAATAAAAGTGAATTATGCAGGTTCCGGTTATAAAGGTCTCATCTTTACCGATCTCATTTTAGAAGGACAGATCAAAAGTTTGATTATGTCACTTTTCATCATCATTATTCTACTTACACTTATGTTTAAGAATTTCTGGGCTGGTCTTATTGGCTCTGTCCCTATCGTTATCACGGCAGTTATCGGGTTTGGTGTGATGGGACTGCTTAATATTCCACTCAGTACAACCACAGCACTTATTTCCAGTATTGCTATTGGTATCGGCATAGATTATGCTGTTCACTTTATCGAACGATATAAAATATATGCCAAAGATACCGGAGATAAACAGAAAACAATGCAAGGAACAATGCATCACTCCGGACGAGCAATTATTTTTAATGCAACGGTTGTAATTGCCGGATTTCTGGTTCTATTGTTCTCGGTATTCCCGCCAAATAGAAGCTTGGGAGCTTTGGTTTCTTTAAATATGTTCACCAGTTTCTTGGGAACTGTGACTATAATGTATTTGTTACTTTATAAAACGAATGTGTTTTTTGGGAAGATATGATGAAAAGAAATTTTAGCAACAAACAAACACTAACAAGACAAACAAAATAAAAGTATGGAAGAAAAATCAGCTACGAAGTTCACGAAGAAATACGAGAAAAAGCTTAGTGTAATTTCGCGTTCTTAGCGGCAAAAAAGGATAATAAATGAAAACAGTAATACTTATAAACGGGCTGGTATTAATCTCTTTGATAATTTCATCTAGCAAAGATAAAATGAAAACGAAGAAATCGCTACTGATTGCCCTAAGAACATTGGGAAAAATAGCTCCCTCAATTCTATCTGTAATTATGCTAATTGGAATTATGTACGGTCTTTTTGCTGATAAGATCGCTCTATTTTTTGGGCAGGAAAACGGAGTAATTGGATTTGTGACCATTGCTCTATTTGGAAGTGTAATTCATATGCCGGCGTTGTTGGCATTTCCGCTGGCAGGATCATTTCTATCAGAAGGTGCATCCATAAGTTCTGTAGCTGCATTTATTACCACACTCACTATGATCGGGATAGTAACGTTACCATTGGAAATTAAAACAATGGGAAAGAAATTTGCTATCTATCGTAATGCTATCAGTTTTATCATAGCTTTAATAATTGCGGCTTTGATGGGAGTGATATTATGAAAGAACAAATGATGAAAAAGAATCAAAAGAATAGTAAAAAAAGTTTTATTTTTTCTAGTTTGGTGATCTTAGGTTTTATATTAACTTTAATTTGGGTTCCGGAAAAATCGTCTTTGATTTTGCAAACATCGTTTGATTATTTTAAACAAATGGCGATGGTGTTCCCGGCAATTCTTATTCTTATGGGATTATTCACTGTATGGGTTTCTAAAGAATTTGTAATGTCTCACCTTGGTGAAAGTTCCGGTATTAAAGGGATAGCAGTTGCATTTTTTCTGGGTGCAATTCCAACAGGTCCGATATTTATAGCTTTTCCAATGGCGCAAGCATTGCATAAAAAAGGTGCGAGCTACACAAATATTGTGATCTTTCTTTCTGCCTGGGCTTGCATCAAGATTCCTCAGGAACTTATGGAATTACAATTTATGGGTGCAAAATTTATGCTCGCCAGATTGGGAATGACGATTATTTTTATTACAATTATGGGATTGATCATAAATAAAATGATGAGTGAAAAAAGACAATAGCCACAAAGTTCACGAATAAACACGAAGAAAAAAACTTAGTGAAACTTTGCGTTCTTAGTGGCAAATAAACAGGAGGAAAAATGAGAAAATTTACAATTATTTTAATAGCAGTGTTAATTATGACTGCAATTCTATCAGCACAGGAAATCATGGGACTTAAAATTATCGAAAATGTTTATAACCGTCCAACCGGACAAGATCAGGAAGGCGATTTGACAATGTCGTTAATCAATTCCCGCGGAGATGAGCGGGTGCGCGAGATCAAACAATTTTTAAAAGATTTTGGTGATATGGAAAAGAAGACAATGTTTTTTGTTTCCCCTGCGGATGTACGCAACACTTCTTTTATGAATTGGAGTTACGATGAAGTAGGAAAAGATGATGATCAGTGGATCTATCTTCCTGCCCTGAAAAAAGTGAAACGAATTTCCAGTGATAGTAAAAGCGATTATTTTATGGGTTCCGATTTTACTTATGATGATCTGGGAGATCGTCATCCATCATCTGATTCACACCAATTATTACGAGAAGAAACAATCGATGGAGAAGATTGCTATGTAGTTGAAAGCACACCAAAAGAAGAGGAATACATGTATTCCAAAACAATAACCTGGATCGTGAAAGATAAATGGATCGGCAAGAAAAAAGAATTTTATGATGAAGATGAAGATCTGCTGAAAACACTTACAGTGAATGAAACTAAAGTGATCAAAGACTACATTGTTATCACACTTTCCGAAATGCACAATGTTCAAAAAGATCATAAAACAATTATGAAATTAGATAATGTAATACTCGATTCAAGAGTCTCTGATAATAAATTTACCGAACGAATGATGAAGAGAGGAATGTAAAAGTTCAGAGCCGAGATCAAGATTAAAATTAAGATTTAGGAATTATGGAGATGAAAATGAAAAAAACAGTTTTAACGATAACGATATTAGTATTTGCTTTTATGCTGAGTGCTCAAATAAATCATCACGGATTTGTACGAACTTATCTTGGAGCATTGATTGATCAAGATGGAGAGTATTCAGTTTTGCAAAACACTTTTGACTGGCGTTTGGATTATGGAAAAGGTGATGTTGCACTGTATATTAATCCGGTATTTGATTACAATGCTCTCAATGACAATTTAGATATTACGCTCAGACAGGCATATATGGATATCTATTATGATAATTTCGATCTGCGCATTGGAAAGCAGCAAATAATCTGGGGAAAGGCGGACGGTGTTTTTATCACTGATGTTATCTCACCTCGTGATCTTTCAGAATTTATTCTACCCGATTTTGAAGAGATCCGCATTGGAACGAATGCTGTAAAATTTGATTATTATTTTGGTAATTCTACTTTCGAAGCAGTCTGGATT
>DAOUVH010000302.1 GCA_030667725.1 Candidatus Cloacimonadota bacterium
AAATAGTTTTACAATTCAAAATAAATTGAATTCCAATTTATATGATAAAGAGAAATCAAAAGAAATTATTCACACTCGGCTTAATGAGCTATCACAAATTCACGGATTAAGTTTCAACCGCTCGTTTATCCGTTCCCAGAAAACGCGGTGGGGAAGCTGTTCTGCCAAAAACAATATTAATCTGAATATCAAATTGGTTAATCTTCCCGGGGAATTACGAGACTATGTTATTATGCATGAACTGGTTCATACAAGAGTAAAAAATCACGGGCAAAAATTTTGGGCAGAAATGGCAAAATATTATCCAAATCCAAAAGCGATTGATAAGAAGCTGAAGAAATATAATCTGGAATTAATGTAATTATGATTCGAGAGATCAAATTTTCCGATAAGAAAGAAGTGTTGCGAATATCATCTCAAATATGGGAAGGAGATGACTATGTGGGCAATGTTTTTGATGAATGGGTAAAAGCAGATGATGGGCTTTTTACCGGTTATTGGGAAGATGAAAAACTTATAGGTTTTGGAAGAATGCGTTTTCTTACTGCTACAGATGTTTGGTTGGAAGCGCTTCGAAAAGATCCACAGTCAAAGATCAAAGGTGTGGGATACAAAATTGCACAATATTATATGGATCAATTAAAGGGCAGGAGAATAGATTCAGTAAGATTCTCTACATATTATGGAAATACTGCTTCAATTAAACTCAATGAGAAATTGGGATTTGAAAAAATTCTAACACTATCATTAAAAGAACTGGAAATTTCAAATTATAAGATAAAACCAATTAACAAGGTAATACTGAACAATATAGATTTCGAAAATTTGAACCACTACATTCTCGCTTCTTCCTATCTAAAGAGAACTAATAATTTTATTAGTAAAGGTTGGGTTGTACATCAATATGTTGAAAGATTATTAAAAGAATTCCATTCTTCAAAACAATTCGCAGTTTATTACGAAGATGGTGAAATAAAAGGTGCGATCCTCTTTTCTGATGTAAAGTACAACGATGTTTATTGGATAAATTTTATTGATGCAAAGAATGAAATAATATATAAAGAATTATTAAATTATGCTGTAAATAGAGCTTTAGAAAACAATTGCAGAAGTATTCAATTATTAGTTCCTGATCTTGCTGAATTAATGAACTCTGTTGATTCATACGGATTTAAGAGCTGGGAACAAAATCACGATTTTCTGCTGTATGAAATGCCTTTACATCTGATGAAGCAGATAACTGGATTATAGTGTGATCCCGAAGAACTTGCAGCTTTTCAAATTCTCTGCTTATGGTTTTCTGAAGAATCAGCGCTTCTTTGATGTTTTTATATTACTATTTTTCCTTGAGCAAGGGATTTCTTTTTTGCAGATTGGAACTTTGATTTCCATCAGAGAGATCTCAATATTAATATTTGAAATACCAACAGGATTTGTAGCTGATAGTCTTGGACGAAGAGGATCAATGATATTTGCCTTTCTATCCTATATCCTATCATTTATAATTTTCTTTTTCTTTCCCGGGTTCTTGTTGTACATTATTGCAATGATCTTCTATGCACTGGGAGAAGCCTTCCGAACAGGTACCCATAAAGCCATGATCCTGCATTATCTTAAGCTCAATGATCTTCTACATTTAAAGGTTGAATATTATGGATACACACGAAGTTGGTCACAAATGGGTTCTGCGCTGGCAGCGCTTATTGCAGGTGGAATTGTTGTCTATTCAGGTGAATACAAATATATCTTTTTGGGCTCAATAATTCCATATATTCTTGCCTTAGTTTTAATGCTTACGTACCCAAAAGAACTGGATGGAGAAAGAGAGCAAAAAGAAGGACTGTTAACAAATATCAGACATAATTTTAAAATGACGTTCTCAAGTTTAAAGCTGAGTTTTAAAGAACCGATTTTAAGTAAAGCACTACTTAACTCAGCAGTATTTGACGGTTTATTTAAAACAGTGAAGGATTACATTCAACCAATTCTGCAAATAGTTATTGTATCCACTCCGTTTTTATTAGGAATGGAAAAGAGAGAATCAATATTAATAGCAATTGTATATTGCATACTATACATTCTAACTTCATGTGCATCACGAAATTCAGGTAAATTCAAAAACAGATTTTCAACTCTATCAATCGTTGTGAATAGCTCTTATATTGTTGGTGTTTCGTTAGTATTGCTATCGGGTTTATTCTTTATTGTCAAATTAGAAATAATTATAATATTTTTATTTATTATGCTTTATATTTTACAAAATCTGCGCCGGCCTATCAATATTGGTTTTATTAGTGAGAATATTTCTCACGATGTTATGGCATCAGGTTTGTCGGTTGAGTCACAATTAAAGACAATATTTGTTGCTGTGATGTCACCATTAATGGGCTTCATTGCAGATTCTGTAAATATAGGAACAGCTTTTATTGTTTTAAGTTCCTTGACACTATTAATTTTTCCATTGATTAAGGTTAGCAGGAAAAAGGATTAATGCATAAATGATCTGGAGGACGTAATGGTTAGAGACCTGATAGTAAAAAATCGGAGTTATCGCAGATTTTATCAGAGTCATAAAA
>DAOUVH010000224.1 GCA_030667725.1 Candidatus Cloacimonadota bacterium
GGTGGAATTTTTGCCATCATTATACTTTATAATCTAATCTTCGGAGATCATACTTCCAAGTTTAATGTACAAAAAGAGCGGATATCCATTGAGGAAGTGCAAAACGATTATTTTCAAGACTACATAACTCAAACCGGTACAGTTGAGCCCATAAGTACGATCTACCTGGATGCTATGGAGGGTGGTCGTGTAGAAGAACTTTTAATAGAAGAAGGCACAATGGTAGAGAAAGATGATGTAATATTGAGATTAAGCAATACAAATCTACACCTAGATGTTATGAATCGTGAAGCCAATCTTGCTGAACAGATGAATAATCTGCGTAATACTCGTCTTTCTATGGAACAAAATAAACTCAGCTTGAAACGACAGCTACTCGACCTCGACTATCAGCTTGGCATCCAAAAAAGAAATTATCAAAACAGCAAAAATCTATTTGAACAAAATTATATTTCTGATAAAGAGTTTGAAGAGACGGAAGAACGATATGTCTATTTGATGAAAACCCGTGAGCTAGTCATCGAAAACCAGAAAGCAGATTCGCTTTTCCGTGAAATTCAAGTTGCCCAATTGGAAAATTCAGTAGATCAAATGCAGATGAATCTGGAATTCGTCAGACAGAAATTGGGAAATCTGAAAGTTAAAGCACCGGTAAGAGGTCTATTGGTTTCTGTAAATGCTGAAATTGGTGAAGCAATTGGAAGTGGAAAGCGTTTGGGGCAGATTCATGTTCTCGACGAATTTAAAATAAGATTGGAAATCGATGAACATTATATTTCTCGTGTGAATTCCAATCTGGTTGGTGAATTCGATTTTACCGGAACCTCCTATGGATTAAGAATTAAAAAGATCTATCCTGAAGTTCGGAATGGTCGTTTTGGAGTTGATCTCGTCTTCAGTGATAATGTACCTGAACAAATTCGAACCGGACAGACTTTCCGTGTTAAACTGGAATTAGGTGAGTCTCAGATGGCTTTACTGGTACCACGCGGAGCTTTTTATCAAAGTACCGGTGGTCAATATATATTTGTTGTAGATCCAACCGGAAAATTCGCTGTGAAACGCGATATTAGATTAGGAAGAATGAACCCCAGATATTACGAATTACTGGAAGGTCTGGAAGCAGGCGAAAAAGTAATAATTTCCAGTTATGATAATTTTGGTAAAGCAGAAAAATTAATATTAAAGTAAAAAATGGAGGACAAAATGATTAAGACAGTTGATTTAACCAAATTCTACAGAACTGACGAGGTAGAAACTACAGCCCTGAACAATGTAAACATGGAAATTGCCAAAGGTGAATTTGTTGCAATAATGGGACCTTCCGGATGCGGAAAATCCACTTTGCTGAACTTAGTTGGATTATTGGATAATCCTAACAAAGGAGAATTGCATTTTAACGATACGGAAGTATCTAAATTCACCGAAAGAATGCGAACTAACATGAGAAAATCCAATATTGGGTTCATCTTCCAAAGCTTTAATCTGATCGATGAACTAACAGTATATGAGAACGTTGAACTTCCACTTCTCTACATCAAGATGAGTTCTTCCGAAAGAAAGAAGAGAGTAACAGAAGTTCTGGATCGCATGAAGATCGCTCATAGAGCAAAACACTTTCCACAGCAGCTTTCCGGTGGTCAGCAGCAGCGTGTAGCGGTAGCAAGAGCAGTTGTAACAAAACCCAAGCTGATCCTGGCTGATGAGCCGACTGGTAACCTCGACTCAGCAAATGGTGAAGAGGTAATGGACCTGCTAACACAATTGAACGAAGAAGGAACAACTATCGTTATGGTAACCCACTCTCCTTCTCATGCTGAATATGCTCATCGAGTTATTCAATTATTCGACGGTCATATCGTAACTGAAAACATTAAGAAAGAATTCCATCTGTAAAGTTGTAACTACTTATAGCTGATGAGGAGACTTGTCAGCGGTTCGTTATTCGGCTACAGTTTTGCAGACGAGGTGTTTTTTCAGGTAAAGGAGCCATACATGTTTAAAAATTATTTAAAAATTGCCTTACGGAATCTGACGCACCGTAAGTTTTATACTTTCATCAATATTGTGGGTTTAGCTATTGGACTAACCTGCACGATCCTGATTGCCTTATTTGTGCAGAATGAGCTTTCATACGATAAGCATCATAAGAATTATAAAAGGATCTATCGTTTAGAATCTCGTTTCAATATACAAGAATCGGAAGATCTTTTTGCAGCTACAGCCCTTCCTTTGGGTCCTGCCTTAAAACTGGAATATCCGCAAGATGTAGCTGAATTCTGTCGCTTTATGGATATGGATAACAACCTCTTCCAATATGAAGATAAGCAGATCTTTGAGGAGAATGTTTATTTTGCTGATTCCACTCTAACCGATATATTTACGCATGAATTTATATCCGGCTCACCTTCTGATGCCCTGAATGATCCAAGAGAAATGATTTTAACCGAAAGCTTTGCTGAAAGAATTTTCGGTGATGTTGAGCCAATCGGTAAAACCCTGGAAACCGGTAATGGTACCATTTATACTATAACAGGTATAATTAAAGATGTTCCTCACAATTCTCATTTACGTTTTAAAGCAATTGCATCATTTATTACCTTGAAACCATTCTTTGGTGCAGAACGGTTTGACAGCCTGGCAAGTGAAGCTTTCTGGAATATAGGATTCTACTCCTACATCATGCTCACGGAAAATGGCGATATCCAAAATGTGCTTGATGCTTATCCTGAATTTAATGAAAAATACATTAAACCTGTTGGTGATCAGATAAATGCAAAATTCCAACTGATGGTTCAACCTCTGGCTGATGTTCACCTGCATTCAAACTTGGGTTACGACCTGCCGACCGGTAATATTGCCTATGTTTACACTTTCGGTATTGTTGCGCTTTTTCTACTGCTCATTGGCTGTATCAATTATATGAATCTGGCAACTGCTCAATCTGCCGGACGAGCTATAGAAGTTGGCATTCGAAAGGTCGTTGGTGCTCAGAAACAATATCTCCGCTGGCAGTTTATTTTTGAATCGATCCTGACAGCAACCATGGCTATGATTTTGGCTTTTGTAGCGGTAGAACTAATCTTACCTACCTTCAATGAATTGGCAGATCGAGCATTAACGTTTAGTTTTATTTCTAATCCCGATCTTGTGATTGGTATTTTTGTAGTAACTTTTCTGGTTGGTATCTTTTCCGGAAGTTA
>DAOUVH010000216.1 GCA_030667725.1 Candidatus Cloacimonadota bacterium
TACATTAAGTGCTTTTACTATATTTTCTTGGATGATATTTATGGGATCATCAGCATTAACTCGAATAAGTTTGGCTGCATTTGAGAAATAGGATATCACTTCTGATGTATCTTTGTAGAATTTTTCGATTCTTTTAATAATCGCTTCTTCATGATCATCATCTCTCTGAACTATCTCTCCACCACAAACATCACAGATACCATCGATCTTTGGTTTGCTATAAAGAAGGTTATAATCTTTCTTGCAATCAACACAGTTACGTCTGGATGAAACTCGCTCTATAGCTTTTTCATCAGATAATTCTAATAGGACAACTTTATCAATTGTGAAGTTTTTTTCCAAATACTTCAACTGCTCTATGTTTCGTGGGAATCCATCCAGGATAGATCCATTCTTAATTGTTGATAAAGCATCCTCAACGATCTTAAAAACATATTTATCGGGAACAAGTTCACCCTCATCCATAAACTTCTTTGCAGTAAGTCCTAACTCTGTTTTCCTCTCAATATTTTCGCGCAAAAGATTACCTGTTGTTATATGCTTCCATCCAAATTTCTCTTCAAGGATCTTCGCCTGAGTTCCTTTTCCACATCCCTGAATTCCAATTAATAAAATATTCATTTTTACTCCTTTTTATATTATTTATTAATTATATTAAGAAGAATAAATTTAAAATGTAATTTAACGTCAAGTTTTACATTTTTTGTAAATAGTTTTGAAGAGACTACTCTATCAACAAATTGCACAAAACAATTGACCGATTCATTCGTATTTCTTGAATAACATTTATGAAAAAGATAGTTATTACAGGAGCCAACGGATTTGTTGGCAGCGCATTGGCAAAAAAACTTCTAATAAATGGAAATGAAATTACATGCCTTGTCAGAGCGGGTTCTAATATTGATCTTATTGAAAACAAAAACGATATCCGCTATATTGATTATAATAATTCAGACGAGATCATAGAAGCTGTACGAGATAAGGATATTCTGATACATAATGCTGCATTAACACGCGCTCGTAATTGGAAAATATTCAAAGAGATCAACATTAAGCTAACCGAAACACTTGTTAACATTTGCAATAATTCTTCGATTAAACAGTTTATTTTCATAAGCAGTCAGGCAGTAGCAGGACCTGCTTTAAACAAAAGTTCGGGGAAAAAGGAAAAAGACAATTCAAATCCAGTTACTATGTACGGAAAAAGTAAGTTAATTGCAGAAAATATCATTCGTAAAAATGCGAAGATTCCATGGACAATTATCAGACCTGTTTCTGTTTACGGTGCCGGTGATAAAGATTTTCTTAAACTTTTTAGGCTGGTAAAAAATCACTTTGTATTATTAAACAGTTTTAGAACAAAATATTACAATCTTATACATATCGACGAGCTCATAGACCTAATAGTGCGAACAATAAAAAATGAAAAGGCATATAATGAAATATTCTTTGCAGCAAATCCGCGAATAATAAAAAATAACGAACTGCATAAATTAATTGGTAAGGCGTTGAACTCAAAAACTTTAACGATAAGGATTCCTGAATTCCTGCTCTACCCTATTGCTTCTTTTTTGGAATTTATCAGCAAGTTATTTAAGTGTAAGTTTCCTTTACTTAATAAAGACAAAGTAAAAGAATTTAAAGAAGACTACTGGATAGTTGACACATCCAAATCAAAAAATAAATTGAATATTGAATTCAATGATGAGTATTTAATAAATTTTAAGAAAACCTATCAGTGGTATAAAGACAAAGGATGGTTATGAGAAGATTCATAATAATAATGGCAATTGTTATTTTAACAACTTACATCTGGGCTCAAATTGAGCTTGAAGAAGATGCTCCACAGGATACATTAAATATTGAACCAGCAATTCTTGATACTTTAGAAGGAAGAATTGATCCAAAACTGCTTTTGGTTGAAATGAAAAACTTTCTTGATGATAAAAGAAAAATGGAAGACGATCTTTTCCTGCCGCATTTAATATATAAAGAAAACTTTCATCTAAGCTCACCCTTCGATCTGAATATACGTATCAAGAAAAACGGTTTTTCAGAAATCCCATTTGCAACAGGAAATTTGCAAACTGTTCAAAATAATCGTAATATTTATAACACGGACTATAAACGAGGAAACATTTTTTACAACTCTTTAGAATATTCTCTCCCTGTCGCAATAACCGAAACCTATATGGGGCTTGGTGATATCGACATGAACAATATTGCTGTTTCCCTGATGAAAGGCGACATCTTTGGCTTTCCCGCTTTTGATATGCAGCTTGATTATCTGGGTGAAAAAGGATTATGGCAAGGATATGAGAATGAAGTAATCCAAAACTTTCACCTGCATCTGTCATATAATCTGGGGTTTACCAGAGTTCATTTTGATAATAACTTAATAGATCAAACACTTCCAGGTGAAAAAGATATTTTTGGATATTCATACCCTTTTGATTCAGCTTCCAATAAAGAAAACGAATATTCAATAAAAATAGAGAATAAAGTAATTGATCTTGGTTTTAAATACAAAAACAACGATTATAAAATAGAAAATAAGTTTCGTAAAAAACGTGATCTTATGCAAATTCTGGCACAACAACAAATTCAGATTCCCAATCACCATCTTGATCTATCCTATGAATTTGTTTCTGAATATATTACAAACAGCAGTTATTCAAATACTGATACAATTTTAATTACTGAAAGAGATGATTCATATCATATCCTCTCTTTTGATCATGATTCAAGTTTGTTGGGATTTAATTTTGGGAATACCGGTTTTTATCGAGATGAGAATAATTTTCAATTAAATTCTGAACTCACTAAAGAGATCTTTCACGGTTTTAATATTCTCGGAGAATATAGAAATTCTTCAAATGAATATTATCCAAATTATTTGTCTTCAATTTCACAACATCAAACCAGATCAAGAGTTGGAGGAGGAATACTATTTAATCCATCACATGTAAAAATCAGAGTTATGATAGGACAAAATAGTATTGGATATTCTAAGGGTGATTATTTTGAAGTACAGAACACGATAAATCTAAGCATAGCAAAAAGCTTGAAGCTTAGATTTGAACATTGGCTAAGAAATGAAAGAACGGGTAATTTTATTGATGAGGATGATCTTTATATAAGAACATTTCCCGAATGGCAAATGTCTGATCTTTTGGAACTCACTTATTTATTAAAGCACAATAATGCAATAAAACTTGGATTGAAACGTATTTATCATTCCAATTATTACTACACTTTGGATGATTTGGATATGATATTTATTAATGTTTCATAGA
>DAOUVH010000289.1 GCA_030667725.1 Candidatus Cloacimonadota bacterium
CTATTCTTTTTGCAGTAGTGAGTCCAATGAGACCTTCGTCATCAGTAACATCTTCAACCATATATCCGTGTATCATTATTTCTATCGCATTGAAAAGGTCATCTTGCAATTGGGTATATAATGTTACTTCCTGAAAAGTAGTTACAAAATGAATTATACCGATACCAAATATCACAAATACCAAAGTTACAAGAGGAAGACCGGCAATTATCTCAATGAGTGAATAGCCTTTGTTATTTTTTAATATCTTCATAGCTATTCCTCCACATCAACTCTGTAGAAATAATCTTCCCGCAAGATAAGGGTTCTTTCCTTATTTAAGATGGTGTTAAGAAAATGTTCAGGTCCATCCCGCCAGGTTATTTTCACACTGATCATGTCGTAATCGACATATTGAGAAACAACCATATCCGTACGTGTAATTTTTGTGGGAGGATGGACGCGTCCCCAAATGGTTTCTCCATCTGCATCATCTATAATGAAATCTTCCGGAACAATACCACCTGAATATGCGGATTTTTCCCAATTTCTATTAACATATTTGTTTCGCTCTAATTTCTGATGTGCTTTTAAGAGAACAACTCTATAATGGTAATTTCCAACAGCACTATGCCATGCATAGTACGAGCTGAGAAATAAACCACTAAGAGCAATGGTTACTATTATCAAACCTGCAAGAGCTTGAATAATACCAAAACCATCTTTAGAACTCAATAATTTTTTAAACATTTTAAAAAGCCGTCCCCGTAGCAAACATCTTTGGATTATCTGCCACTTCTTCGGCTACTTTTCTATCGAGATAACCATTCATTACATGGTTGTATAATGATTGATCCTTGGATTGCATTCCTTCTTTATTTCCAGATTGGATTACAGAAGGTATCTGATATGTTTTTTCTTCACGAATAAGATTTTTAACAGCATTATTCGCGATCATAATTTCAAGAGCCGGTATTCTATCGCTTTCGTCTTTCATTGGAAGCAGAGTTTGTGCTATAACTGCCTGAAGCGATTCAGAAAGCATGGAACGAACTTGAGCCTGTTGCTCTTTTGGGAACATATCAATAACCCTGTCGATTGACTTAGTAGCACTACTTGTATGCAAGGTAGCAAGTACAAGGTGACCTGTTTCAGCTGCCGTTAACGCCAACGATACTGTTTCAAGGTCGCGCATCTCTCCCACAAGTATCACATCCGGGTCCTCACGCAAAGCAGAACGCAACGCTACCTTGAATGACCAGGTATCGTGCCCCACTTCCCGCTGGTTGACGAGAGAGTTCTTGCTTCTGTGCATGAATTCGATCGGATCTTCAATTGTTATAATATGACAATGTTTGTGATCGTTTATATAATCGACCATTGTAGAAAGTGTTGTAGATTTACCACTACCTGTAGGTCCTGTTACCAAAATCAACCCACGCTGTCTCATTGAAAGCCTTGCCAGAATTTCCGGAAGATGGAGATCATTAAAATCTTTGATGGCATTAGGAATAACACGGAAGGCAACGCCTAATCCATTAACCTGATGGAAAGCATTAACACGGAAGCGTGTATCATCATCCAATTTTGTAGAAAAATCGATTTCCAACTTTTCCTTAAAAATTGTTATTTGAGAATTATTCATGGTGCTAAAAATCAGATCTTCAACTTCCTTAACGCTCAACACCGGCAAATTGAGTTTCTTCATCGAGCCCAAAACCCTGATCATGGGCACAGATCCTGCACTTATGTGCAGATCAGATGCACCAGCATCTGAAGTAAATTGTAATAGTTCCTTAACAGTCAAAAAGATACCCTCCTTTATTTAGTCGAGGATTTCTTCTTCGTCTAGCTCATCATCAATACCGTAACCATGAAATTTAGCATCGTCTACATCATACCAAACCTGTTTCCCTTCACCTGCAGGAAATTCCGCTGTTGAGGTAGCCATATATTTTTTTGGCGGGTTACCTACAACTTCAAATTCCCAGTTTTTCTCAGTTCTGTTACCAAGATTGGTATCTTCCAAAGCAGTTTCAATATCAAAATCTGTGGTTGAACCATAAGTTTGATAATGAACTCTGTAAGTTTGACGCAATGCTGCAATGGCAGATTGAGCTTCTGTTGATCTTGCCTGATTAACATAACTCATGTAGATCGGTACCGCAATAGCTGCCAAAATAGCAATAATAACAACAACAACTAACAATTCAATTAGACTGAATCCTTTTTGGTTTTGTAAATTTTTAAACATTATACGTCCTCCTAAATTATTTTCTTCTTTTTATAATGCACATTCTGTTCCGAGAAACTTATTCTTCCTTATTTTTTGCAAGTAAAATTTAAAACATTTTCACTAATCATATATAAATAGTATGGTTTAAATTTAATAGGCTTGAAATATGGATCAATATCGAAATATTTTATTTTCAAAACGGAATAGGATTCAAATTCCCTGCTTTCCAGTGTGTATTGTGAATAAAATAATCACAGAGCCTGTAACATTTGGTTTCTATTTGTCGGGAAATCATAATAACAAGATTCACACCATTGTAAAAAATGGTATTGTAAACTGGATTACTACACTATTGGATGCTGAGAGGAGAGAGAGCAGTAACTTCAAAAAAAACTTCTGTCAACGATGTTGACGATATCCAACTATTCGTTAAATTAGTTTGGGTTGTCTCTCCCAGCTAGTACACAGTTTGCC
>DAOUVH010000236.1 GCA_030667725.1 Candidatus Cloacimonadota bacterium
AATTTGAAATTGTAAATTTGAAATATATTATGGAGAAGAAATAATGGATAAAACAGAAATTAAGGTAATGAAAAACATCTTAAGTGCAAATGATAAGATCGCAGAAGAATTACGTAATGATCTTAAAAGCATGGGAATTAATTTTATAAATCTGATGAGTTCTCCCGGATCAGGGAAAACTACTTTAATGGAAAGAACTGCCCGAGAACTGGGCAACAAGATCTGCGTTATCGAAGGTGATATTCAAACCACTCTTGATGCGGAAAGAATTGCCAAAGCAGGAATCCAAGCATATCAGATAAATACCGGTGCTTTTGGTGGAGATTGCCATTTGGAGTCTGCCTGGATTCGTTCTGCCATTGATGAAATGGACTTAAGCGGTATTAAAACACTTTTTGTGGAAAATATTGGAAATCTGGTCTGTCCTGCAGAATTTGATGTTGGAGCTCATACAAATGCAGTTGTACTCAGTGTAACTGAAGGTGAAGATAAACCTCTCAAGTACCCACTTGCTTTCCAAACTTCTTCCTTGTGTATTATTTCAAAGATCGACCTTCTGCCCTATCTTGATATTAAGATCGAAGATATAAAAGAGAATATCAAGAAAGTTAATCCTAAAATGAAAGTGATCGAGCTATCAGCTAAAACTGGTGAAGGATTTGTAGACTGGATAGATTTCCTGAAATAATTCAACGCAGATTTTCGCAGTAATTTATGATTGTATGAAGTAAAACTAACTGGATTCAACTAAAGAGTTCTACTACTTATTCCTCCCGAAAGCAATCGGGATCTTGGGAAAATTGATGGTTTTAGTTACAAAGACAAAATTTATAACCAGAAAATAAAAGAACCTGCAAAATTGCAGGTTCTTTTATTTTAAATCAAACTTAGCACTATTTTCCTAAAAATCCGATACTACTATATCTACACGTCGATTTATTTTTCTTCCATCTTCAGTATCATTACTTGCATCTGGTCTTCTTAAACCATACCCGACAGAACTAAGTCTATTTTCATCAACGCCAAGTTCTATCAGGAACTCCTTAACATTATATGCCCTTTCTTCGGATAATGTTTGGTTGAAATCAGCAGAGCCGGTATTATCTGTATGTCCTTCAATAATTATTTGTGAATCTCGATACACAAGCAGTATACCTGCTACTTTTGCCAGACTGATTTTCAGTTCACAGGGAAGTGTGGATTTACCAATGTCAAAAAGAATATAAGACATAGAAATAACAGTTCCACGAGCATCTTTTTTCACATTTATAAATTCATTCTTAAGCTCGTAGAATTTGCGTTCAGCATCTGCCTTTTTCTCTTCAAGTTCTTTTTGAATGCGAATTGCTTTTTCGTTTGCCAGTCTCTGTTTAATCTTGTTTGTTTCTTCTCTCATCGCATTTACTTCTCGCAGAATTGCTTCACTTTCTTTCTGTACTTCCAGATTTACTGCATAATTTTTTGCCGCCACCATTTGAATTTTTGCAGCTTCCGTTAATAGCTGAATCATTTCAAATTCCTCTTCGGCTTCCTTAGTATTTGGATTAGGGGAATAAAGTTCAATTGCCATTTGAATCCTTGCCAGTACTATCGGATAAAGATCAACTTCACGAGCGATTCCAGTTTCCAGATATTCCTGGTAAGTTTTTGTGAGTTCTTCTTTAAATTCATTAAGTTTCTCTATTGTAAATTCTTCTGACCAGCAATAGACATTAAAACTCAGGAAAATGAATAAAAAAATTATCTTATATATCTTCTTTTTCATTTTTACAACTCCAATTTTAGTTCATCAAATTCAGTTTTAAGATATTCAAGCTGTTTTCTAGTCAATCGAAGTGATTCGACTTGACTTTCATGCTGTTCCTTACTTCTCTCCAAATCATGCAAACTGAGAGCTAACCTATAAAGAATGAATGCTTTATCTATATTGTTATGCAGTTTTTTTTCTTTGTTCTTCTTTTTAAGCTCAAGATACTCTTCATAAAGTTTATCAGCTTCTGTTGTGAGAACAGATTCTAATTGGTACTCTTCACAACTTTTCTTTAAAACCTTAACTTGATATTCTTTTCTTGCTAATTCCTGTTCCAATAGTTTTTTGTTTGAAATACTAAATAAATTAAAACTTAAAAACATTAACGTAATAAAACAAATTAACTTCTTTTTCATAAAGACTCCTTTTATATATAAAATTAACACATCAATATTTTTACTAATTACTCATAATTGAATTTACTGCTTTTGCTATATATGGAATATCTTTTTCGGAAAGTGTGAGTACATCAAAAAGCAGATCACCTTCCCGCAGAATTCCCAATATTGGTCTGTTCAATTCAAGCAGTTTCTGATGAAGTTTCTTAGTGTAGTTTCTATTACCATCGTGGATAACCTTCACTGCAAGACTGTCGATCTTTAATTGAGGAAGAGTTCCACCACCGCATTGTGCTTTACTTTCAATTATTTCTGATTTTATACTAAATTTGTCAAATGCAGATACAAGTTTATCTGCAAGTTTTTTTAGATCAACTTTCTTACGATTTAACATTTCAAATATTGGTACTTTCGTAAGCAGATCTTCATCCCTCAGATAAAAACGCATAACAGCAGAGAGGGCTGCAATCGTCATTTTACCTACCCGAAGAGCTCGCATCATGGGAGCTTTTGCTACTCTCTGAATAAGGTCAGATCTTCCTGCAATAATGCCGGCTTGTGGACCACCAAGTAATTTATCTCCGCTAAAAGAGACAATATCACAGCCGGCTTGCAGACTGCTTCTCACATCGGGTTCATCTTCCAATGGAAGCCCTTCCGGTTTTCTAAGCAATCCGGAACCAAGATCATATACGAATAAAAGCCCATGTTTCTTTGCTAGATCAGACAGATCAGATAATTCAACTTCCTCAGTAAAACCATCAATAAAATAGTTAGATTTATGAGCTTTGAATATCAAAGCTGTATTTTTAGTTATAGCATTTTCATAATCGGAAAGTTTGGTGCGATTGGTTGCCCCCACTTCAATCATTTTACAACCGCTGGCTTTCATTATTTCCGGAATGCGGAATGACCCGCCGATCTCGATCAGCTCACCTCTGGAAATTATGACTTC
>DAOUVH010000204.1 GCA_030667725.1 Candidatus Cloacimonadota bacterium
AATTAATTTTTTCAACACTACCGGCTTAGCTCATATCCAGATTCCATATCTGATCATGTTAGTTGTTGGTGGTGCGTTTATCTATCTGGGAATTGCCAAAGATTATGAACCTCTGTTGCTGGTTCCAATCGGTTTCGGTGTAATTATGGGAAACCTGCCCGGAACTGAAGCTTATGGTGTTTATGCGGAAGGTTCGGTAATGAACCAGATGTATTATGGTGTTAAATTCGGACTTTATCCTCCACTCATTTTTCTGGGAATTGGAGCAATGACCGATTTTTCTACTCTTATTGCAAATCCGAAATTAATTCTTCTTGGCGCTGCTGCCCAGTTTGGAATTTTTGCTACCTTTATCGGTTCTCTTCTTTTAGGCTTCAATGTAATGGAATCCGGAGCGATCGGTATTATCGGTGGAGCTGACGGACCAACTTCAATATTCCTATCTACTAAACTTGCTCCTCATCTTTTAGGTCCTATTGCGATTGCAGCATATTCATACATGGCACTTGTTCCTGTAATTCAACCGCCAATTATAAAATTGCTTACTTCCAAAAAAGAACGACTAATCCACATGAAAACTCCACGACTTGTAACTAAACGTGAAAAGATATTATTCCCAATTGTTGCTGCTCTTGTTACAATTCTAATTGCTCCGGGTGCATCATCCTTGTTGGGGATGCTGTTCTTTGGAAATCTATTAAAAGAGAGTGGCGTTACTGAACGTTTAGCAAGAACAGCTTCAAATGCACTTATCGATATTATTACAATAGTCCTGGGACTCTGTGTTGGAGCCTCCACTCAGGCTGTAAGAATTGTGGACGGAGTAAATATGGGATTTCTCACTTCAAGTTCCATCAAGATATTTGCTTTGGGAGCTTTTTCATTTATGATAGCCACAGCTACCGGAGTTTTATTTGCAAAATTGATGAATGTGTTCCTCAAAGAAAAGTTGAATCCAATGATCGGTGCTTCCGGTGTGAGTGCAGTTCCGGATAGTGCACGTGTAGTTCACACAATGGGGCAGAAGTATGATCGCAGTAATTTCCTGCTGATGCACGCCATGGCACCAAATGTAGCAGGTGTTATCGGCTCTGCAGTTGCTGCCGGTGTATTGTTGGGAATCTTAGGAAATTAGTTTTTTCAACACAGAGACACTAAGACACAGAGAAAAGAGAATTATCTGAATAATGGTTATTGGGCAGTTCATTGATGTAATGCAGGGCGTATCATTCTGATGCACCCTATTTTTTTCCCGGTCAATTCGGGGAATTGACCCTACAATTAATTATTTATCTTTTGACAAATCTGATCACTTTTAACTTCCTCGAATTTGACACCTAAGTTGAACGGTTATGTTGCGAAAGAAGGTGTTAATATCTTTTAGTAGATTGAGTTGTGAAATTTCGCATTAATATCCTTTTGATATTGATCTAAATTTTCAGAGCTCAAGATGCAAAAGAGATTGCCGCATTATGAGTAAAATAATCGCTTTGCTTAGGTAATATTATTGGAGAATGTACATGAATAAAGTACTTTTTATTTTCATATTATTGGGGGCACTGATGACATTAAATGCTGATACTGGTTATAAACTTCCTGCCGAAGAGATAGTTAAGATTTATGATACACCCAGAAATCCGAATATTCAATTTATTCAGTTTGAAAATTTCGGTTTAGAAATGAGTTATCAATTACATCAAACGCTTGAGCAACTTGCCGAACCATCTTTAAAACTGGCAGGAGAAAACTTTAGTAAAAGATTAAATGCACAAATGAAAAATTATCCCACCACCAAAATCAATATTATTGATCTGAATGACAAAACACGAATTCCTATTCAATTACCAAAAGATGCAAAAATAAGGAATATCGTAATTTCCAATGATCATAAAAAAGCCGCCTTACTGAATGAAACAGAAAATGGTGTTCAGCTCCTTATTACTAATCTGAATAATGGAGAATGTAAAGTTTTTTCTAACTATCTAATTAATGATATTCTGGAAGATGGAATAATTTGCTGGTTGAATGATAATGAGAACATTCTACTGAAGATAATTCCTGAAGATCGAGAGAATGAACCTGTCAAACCTGATGTACCAGAATCTCCGGTTATCGATGAAACGTATGGCAAGAAAAGCATAACCCGAACTTATCAAAATCTTCTAAGGGATAAACATGATGAAGCTCTTTTTGATCATTATTTTACTTCACAAATAATTTTACTAAATACAGAAAATGGGGAGATAAAAAAGATCGAAAAACCGGCGATCTTTAGTGAAATTAAGTCTTCTCCTGATAATGAATATTTACTTCTTGAGCAAATCCAGCGACCATATTCTTATCTTCTTCCGTATTATCGCTTCCCAAAGAAATTTGAGATCTGGGATAAAGACGGAAAGCTTATAAAGCTGCTTCTCACCCGTCCTTTGCAAGATGAGATCCCAATTGGTGGTACCCTCGCAGGTCCCCGTAAATTTCAGTGGCAGCCGTTAAAAAATGCATCATTGATCTGGGTGGAAGCATTAGATGAAGGTGATCCGGAAATTGTAGTTGAACACCGTGATAAAATTATGCGAATATTTTCACCTCAAGCAGAAACTGCAGAAGAATTATTTAGGACTGAGCATCGCTTCTCCAGTATTAATTGGTCAGAAGTAGAAGATGAGTTTATCTATTATGAGTATGACCGTGACAGGCTATGGAAAAAAGGCTGGTTGTTTGAAATTGGCGGTAAACCAAAATTGATATACGATCTAAGTACTCGTGATAAATATAATGATCCGGGAAAATTAGTTCAAAGAAAAACAAAACGTGGTGAGAACGTTTTTATTAAAAATGGTGATTGTGTTTTTTATCAGAATAATACTGGGGCAACACCCACAGGTAATTTTCCCTATCTGGCAAAATTTAATTTAATTACAAAAGAGAAAAACATTCTCTTCCGCAGTCGAGAAGATCATAATGAAACTTTTAGAAGTTTCATTGACGATAATTTAACTAATATTATCATCCGAAGTGAAGATCAGATTACTCCACCCAATTACTTTTTAGTAGAATTGGAATCCGGAAAACGGGAAGAGATCACAAATTATCCGAATAATTTTAAGAAGCTTACGGAACTTAAAAAAGAGATGGTCACTTACACTCGCAAAGACGGCATTCCATTATCAGGTGAGTTATATCTTCCTGCAAATTATAAAGAGGGAGACAGACTTCCACTGGTTATCAATGCCTATCCTCAAGAATTTGCCGATAGCACAACTGCAGGACAGATCACAACAACATCAAATAAATTCAACAGATTCAGTGGATCTTCTGTTCGTTATTTTGCTTTGCAGGGATATGCTGTCCTCACCAAAGCATCAATTCCAATTGTTGGAGATCCGGAAACGGTGAATGAAACATTCATCGAGCAAACTGTAAATAGTGTGGAGGCAGCAATTA
>DAOUVH010000219.1 GCA_030667725.1 Candidatus Cloacimonadota bacterium
ATCGCTGGAATATTATTCTTTTCTTTGTCTTCTTTTGACCTCCAAATACATATATCAGCTTTGTAATTTGCATCAGTATTTAATTTTATATCTTGATCAATTTGTTCCAATATATAACTTTGCTCATTAATTAATCTACAGATAAATTCTTGTTTAATTTTTTCTTTAGGTGTTACTGGTATCCATGCATTCTTGATAGGAATAAATATTTTATTATTTTTTATTTTTACTGTAAAACTCATATAAATCCTCATTGATACAAAATCAATTTATTTTTAAGTAAACTCAATTTATTAATATTTCTTGTCAATAAAAGAAAAAAGGTTGCATTCAAATAATTTAACATGAATTTTAATATGTCAATCATCTATATTTCATAATTCCCGAACATATGACAGCAATCACCAGTTTGAAACTAGCATTTCTTCATCGCCTGGGATAAATCATGGGGCTATTCAAATTTTTTAATTACCTTTTTCAATCTGATAACAAATGATGTGCCTTTTGGCTTATTGTCTTCAACTAATACAGTCCCACCATATTCTTCGATAGTCTGTTTTACTATGTATAAACCAATACCGGTATTACCTGTTTTACCATACGCAAAACCTTCATCAAATATTTTTTCTTTAACATTATCAGGAATACCAATACCAAAATCTGCAAATATTATCTCACAATGTTCATCTTTAGTATTGATTTTAATATTTATTTTTTTTGTGTTTCCATGTTTAATAGAGTTACCAATGAGATTATCAAATACAGAAAAAATTGTATCATCAGCATAAACAATACAAGAACCAGAAATATTGAATTTTAAATCGGGATAATGCTCTATGATTTTGTTTATGACATTTTCAATTTTGTATTCGTTTAGATCTGAGTGTTTTTCTATATAAGATTGTTGCTTTTGGTGCCTTTGAATTGTATCCAGACTTTTCATAACTCTATTTTCAATCTCATCAAGCATTTCTGCGCTAGACGTCTTCTTGAATATGTTCATAGCACTCTTAATGACCACAAGATCGTTGATAACATCATGACGTAATATGGAGTTTACTACCTTTAATTTATTATTGCTTTTTTGAAGGTTTGTTTCAGCATTATTACGTTCTGCTATCTCTATTATCAGTTGATCATTTGCCTGAGCAAGTTCAACATTTTTCAATCTGAAAATTTCTGCTACCTTTTCTTTCTCTTCCGTTTCATACTTGGCTTGCATCTCAGCGATCTGTTTGCTTTTTTGTTCATTAAATATTTCTTTTGTCAGTTCAGTAGTTTTTTTATGATATTTGAGAGCTTGTTCAAAATCTGATTGCATTTCATGTAATATTGAAAGGGCATCGAGGGCACTTGTTTCTAAATCTTTTGCTCCAATTTCGTTTGCTAATTGTAATGAGTTTTTAAGATGTTTATGAGCTAATGTATAATCCTGAAGTCTAGTATTAATAATTCCGATACTTGTATTGGATGTTGTTATTCCATATTTATCTGAAATATCCTCAAAGGATTTTAAAGCTTTTAAATAATATCCTAAAGCCTTATCATTATCATTTTGATCACTATAAATA
The DNA here is from genome assembly GCA_030667725.1 of Candidatus Cloacimonadota bacterium. Next base: position 1,572 of record DAOUVH010000219.1, read on the forward strand.
TTCCCAATATTGATATAAGAAACTGCTACAGTTTGTTTATCACCAATTTCTTTTTTGATCTTTAGTGCTTTCAGATGATATTCTAGGGCAAGGTCAAGATTTCCCTGTTTTCCATAAATAATTCCGATATTGTTATATGAGATCGAAGATCCAAGTTTATCATCGGTTTCTTCTTTGATGTGCAATGACTTCAGATGATATTCCAAAGCGAGATCGTAACTATCCTGTTTTTCATAAATTATACCAATATTATTATAGGATGCAGAAAGATTTTCCTTATCATTCATTTCTTCCCAAATTTTCTGAGCTTCAAGATGAAACTTTAGGGCTTGATCGTAATTTCCCTGTTTCTCATAGATGGCACCAATATTATTTTTAGAAGCAGCGATCTTATGATCATTTCCCATATTTTCGTAGATCTCCAATGCTTTAAGATAAAATCTTAATGCCTTACTGTAATCACCTCTCCAATGATGAGAAATACCAATAATATTATAGCTTCTGGCAATTCCCATCTGTGAATTCAATTCTTCTGCCAGAGAAAGTGCCTGGGTTGCATATTGTTCTGTTTTCTCAGGTTTAGTATGATAGAGTGCGAAAGCCAGATCATTTAGTGTTTCTAATTTTACTTTACCGGTTACTGTTTTTAGCTTTTCCTCTAGATTATTAATTTTATCCATTTTTATTCCTTTCTTCTGGATTTAACATCTAAATTTATTCGAGGTGCAAAGGGTTGAAACCTCGATTTTTTTGCATATTTTCATCCCCGAGCTGATCCCGAGATATGCATCGGGGCAAGAGCACGGGGCAAATCTATTTAAATAAAGATTTAATTATTGGTGTTACTTCATATACTTCAACCGGTTTTTCAAGATAGCCCACCGGATTGATCTCATGAGCTCGTTTATGTATATCTGTATCATTGAAACCGGTCATAAAAATAATTGGAATATACTTGTTCTCAATGATCTGCCTGGCTGCTTCTATACCATCCATTTTGCCGGAAAGATGAATATCCATCAATATAATATCCGGTTCTTCTTCTTTTGCAGTTTCTATTGCCTCTTCGCCTTCAGCAACAAATTTACACACCTCATAACCCTCGAATTCAAGTTCCATCTTCAAACATTGTGTTATTATTGCTTCATCTTCCGCGATCATGATTTTAATTTTCTTTTCCATATTACACTCTTTCATGATGCAGGTTATCTTTTAGTTTGATATTCCATTTCAAACCCTTATCAGATTTATAAGTTACTTCACCTTTTAATTGATGTTTAATAAGATTAAACACTGTTTGAAGTCCCATTGTATTAACATTTTCCAGTTCGATATCTGCCGGGATCCCGGCACCATTATCGCTTAGATGAATGTTAATTGTACCATCATTATCCTGGAATAATCGAATGAATATCTCATCATTCTTACTATTGGGGAAAGCATGTTTGAACATATTGGATATCAGCTCATTTAAGACCAAACCCAGAGGAATTGCTGAATCAATTAATACAAAGACATCTTTTAGATCTAACTTCAGGGATAGTGATTCTGAGCGAATACCATAACTTATCATCAGTAAATTAACCAGGTCTTTAACGTACTCTTTCAAATTAATATGTGATAGATCCTCTGCTTGATATAGTTTTTGATGAACCAGGCTCATCGCTTTGATCTTGTTGATTACATCATTAA
>DAOUVH010000230.1 GCA_030667725.1 Candidatus Cloacimonadota bacterium
ATCAGACTGAAAGGAGTGGATGCGACCTGCTACCAATATGGAATTCGTAAAGCACTTTCATTTATTGCAGAGAAATTAGAGAAAAATGATGAAGCAAAAAAATGGAAAGAAGAAGCAGGAAAGATCAAAAATGCTGTTCTGAAATACATGTGGGATGAAGATGAGGAAATGTTCTTCGATGTAAATCCTGAAAATTGGAAGCGAACGAACATCAAAGCTGCGGTTTGCTTTTATCCGTATATCTACGATATTGCTGATGAATCTCACTTGAACGGATTGAAGAAACATCTTTTTAACAAAGAAGAATTCTGGACTTCATACCCTGTTCCGGCAACTGCCTTGAATGAACCGCTTTCAAGTTCCTTTGGTGAATGGAAAGAAAAGAGAATGAACTGTCCCTGGAATGGAAGAACCTGGCCTATGACGAATTCCCATATCGCAGAAGCTTTAGTAAATGTTGCTTCCAAATATGATAAAAACCTGAAAGAAAAAGCCAGTTGGTTCATCAAAAGAACCATTAAAATGATGTTCCTCGATGGAAATTTGAAATATCCAAATACTTACGAGCATTATAACCCACATTCCGGAAAACCGTGTCTCTATCGTGGTGTGAACGATTATCAGCATTCTTGGATAGTTGACCTGATCATAAAATATATCTGCGGAATTCAACCACAACTAGATGGTACATTGATCATTGATCCGCTTCCTCTTGGATTGAAATATCTGAGAATTGATAATGTTTCCTACAAAAAACACAAATTAGAAGTAGAAATTGAAAATGATAAAATCCGGTTTTATCTCGATGGAGTTTTACAGAAAGAAAGTAGAATTGATAAAAGTATAAAATTACAAAATAATAAATAATAAAGTTCAAAGAATATCTCATAAATCATCAACTAAACTTGACATAATCTCATCAGTTTTTTTATTCAATTTGTAAATCAATAGAGTGAAGCTTGATGGTGCAAGAATAAAAGGGAATCCCGTGTAAATCGGGAGCGGTCTCCGCCACTGTAAGCAGATATTTTCAATTACTAATTATTAATTAAAAATTAGTAATTAGATTTCAGTTCACTGAATTAGTTTTTGGGAAGGACTGAAGTTAGAACCGATCTGCAAGCCAGGAAACCTGCCATAAAGCTTATTTAATCAATGCTCCGGAGCAAGAGTTATTGTTATATAAGTTTTAGGTATCCTTTTATTTTAGCAGCTTTTTCAGCTTCCTTAAGTAAAAGGATTTTTTTTATGAAAAAAATTGTGATCTCATTTGTCTTGGCAATAATAATATTAGCTGGATGTTCAAACTCTGAACAACAAACAGGTAACCGCTATATCATCACATCACCGGAGATTGCTGAGATCGTATATTTGCTGGAAGGTGCTGAAAATATTGTTGGTGTAACTATTGAATGCGATTATCCTGTTAAATTACAACAAATCGAGAAAGTTGGAAATTTCGGGAAAGTAGATTTTGAGAAGATAATTTCACTCTCTCCCACAATTGTTTTTACTTCCGGCTTAGAACAGGAATTACTCACCACCGAACTTGAGAAATTACAAATTCCCACAGCTCAATTCTATCCCAGATCTATTGATGATATGATCTCTTCAATTCGAAAGATCGGCAAATTGATCGGAGCAGAAAAACGGGCAGATTTTGTAGCAGATAGTTTGGAAACTGAAATTGAAAATATCTCTCAAAATAATAGTGCTGATTCACCTACAGTTTATGTGGAAATTTACAGCACTCCGATAATGAGTGTTTCCGATAGATCTTTTGTGGGCGAGGTTGTGCAAAAGGCTGGTGGAAACAATATCTTTGCCGAACTTCCGCGAGATTATTCGCGTGTGAAAGTGGAAGATGTTATAAATGCAGATCCGGAAATTATCGTGTTGACCTGTCCACCGGAAGTTACAGCAGAAAGCATTAAAATTCGCAAAGGGTGGGAAGTTATTTCCGCTGTTAAAAATGACCGCATTTATACAGCACTTGATATTAACCCCGATCTGATTATTCGGGCAACTCCGCGTGTTATTGAAGGCATGAAAATATTACAGAAGATATTTAAAGATGAAAAATAAAATTATTTTCATTTTGCTGTTTGTCTTTTCTATTTTCTTGATTTACTTGTATTTAAATTATCAGGTGGAGAACTTGCACATAATTCTGCAAATTCGCCTGCCGCGACTGCTACTGGCATTCCTGGTCGGATTTGTCCTCTCAGGTGTTGGCTATTCTTTTCAAATAATGTTGAATAATCCTCTCGCAGAACCATATATTTTAGGAATCTCATCCGGTGCAGCTTTTGGCAGTATTTTAGCAAGTGTATTGGGTTTTTATTTATTTATGCCTCTTTTTGGATTTGCAGGCGCATTAATTACATTAACTATTGTCTGGTTTCTGGCACATCTTGGCGGGTTTTTTAACAGCACAAAATTATTATTATCAGGCATAATCGTTGGAATGTTCTTCTCAGCGCTCATCTCACTTCTCATGTATTTTAATCAGCAGGATATTGGGAATATAATCAATGTGCTTATGGGAAATCTAGGGCATATTTTCAGCCGTAAAGAGTGGTATTATTTTCTGGTTATATTTGGGATATCCATCTTATTGATGCTTTACCTGTTCCTGCTTTCCCGCAAGTTAATGATCCTTACAACCGGAGATATTATTGCTGGAAGTCTCGGCATTGATGTGAAAAAACTACGCAGAAAGATATTTATTATAAGCTCGCTTCTTACGGGCATAACTGTTGCCTATGCCGGAATTATCGGGTTTATTGGTCTTATTGTTCCTCATATTGTCCGCATGGTCTCAGGTGGAAATAAGCGAACCGGAATTATCTATTCTTCCTTGTTTGGTGCCGTACTTCTAATTTTGTGTGATCTAATAGCAATGCACATTGCAGTTATCGAAATTCCAGTTGGGATTATAACAGCTTTCTTAGGTTGTCCTTTCTTCCTGTTCATTATGGCAAAAAGTAGATAGAAAACATCAAACCGGTCAATTGGAATGATGTAAAATATAATTAGTTCTTTAAAAGTGTATAGAGTGGGATGAAATAAAAAAACCTTCGAGAATGATCCCGAAGGTCTGAATAGAATATTTATCAATAGTTATATCGTTA
>DAOUVH010000019.1 GCA_030667725.1 Candidatus Cloacimonadota bacterium
AAGTAAAAAGGGTCGATGCATATGAAAAAGTAACTGGAAAGGCAATTTATGGAGATGACATTAAATTAGTTGATATGCTCCATGCAGCAGTTCGCTATACTGATATTCCTGTTGGGAAGATCACTAAACTTGATTGCAGTAAAGCAGAAAAAGTTCCCGGAGTTATTCGAATTGCTTTATACAAAGATATCCCTGGTCAAACAAGACTTGGACCTATCCGTTCTGATCAATATGCAATTGTTGAAGATGAGGTTTTCTTTTCCGGTGATGTGATTGCAGTAGTTGCTGCTGAGACAAAGGAGAGTGCCCTAAAAGCAGCCGACCTGATCCATGTGGAATATGAACCGATCGAAGGAATTTTTGATCCACGTGAAGCGATTAAACTAGATGCAAGACATATCCATCCCGAATATAAAAGCAATGTAGTTCTCCATTATCCATTACGGAAAGGAAATATAGAAAAAGGTTTTGTTGAATCTGATCATATTATCGAACGGGAGTACAGCACAGGATTCCATGAACATGCGTATATAGAACCTGAAACTGTAACAGCCGTACCGGATCATACTTCAAGAGGTTTTAAAATATATGGTTCAATCCAGAATCCATTTACTACGCGCAAAGTAGTTGCACTTTTCATGGGTTTGAACATGAATCAGATTAATATTTTCGGTTCTACTTTAGGCGGCTCTTTTGGAGGAAAAGACGATATAATAAATTACATGGCTTGTCGGTGTGCCTTGCTTTCCAAACTTACGGGAAAACCAGTAAAATTGACATATACACGAGAAAATTCATTAAAAGAAAGTTACAAAAGACACCCTTATTATATGACATATAAGGTCGGTTTTAATAATGATGGAAAACTTAAAGCAATGAAGATAAATATAATTGCCGATAGTGGAGCATATTCATCTCAAACCTTTTTTGTTACCTGGCGTTCTATTGTTCAGGCTACAGGACCTTATGAAATAGAAAATGTTGAAACTGATATAAGGGGAGTTTACACAAATAACACATATACTGCAGCTTTCCGTGGTTTTGGTTCCCCGCAAGTTATTTTTGCACAAGAATCATTAATGGATGAGATTGCTGAAATTTGTGGAATCTATGCCCGTGAAGTTAGAAAATTGAACGGTTTTAAGCAGGGAAGTGTAACCGCAAGCGGGCAAATTTTAAAAAAGCATACAGTTTCTCTGGATGAAGTTATAGATAAAGCTTTATTAAAAGCTGATTATAGTAAAAAACTTGAAGAATATAAAAAGCTGAATGAGCAAAATGGACGATATAAATATGGTATTGGATTTGCCTGTAGTTATCGTGGATGTGCTCTGGGTGCAGAAGGAACAGATGCCACTTCTGCAATTGTTTCAGTTCAGGCAGATGGAAGTATTTATGTACTCGCCGGTTTGAACGAGAACGGGCAGGGAATGCGAACTACATTTTCTCAAGTTACAGCGGAAGTACTTGGAACCGATCTTGAGAAAATAGTTTTCTTAGAACCGCAAACTGCCACAATTACCGATGGTGGTCCTACGGTTGCATCTCGCGGAACAATAATGGGTGGCAATGCTGTGATTATTGCTGCAGAAAAAGTTAAGAAGAGAATATTTAACGTAATAAAGAAGGATCTACAAGTTAGCGATATTGAAGAAACAATCTGGAAGGATGGATTAATATCCAGAAAAGAGGAAATTGCAAATATCAAACCGATAAAATTTGAAGAAGCAGCAGAAAAAGCATATTGGGCTGGGGAAAATCTTTCTGCTTACGGTTGGTACAATGCACCTGATGTTAGCTGGGATGAAGAGACCGGACAAGGCAATGCATATTTTACTTACGTTTATGGTGCTCATGTTGCAGATATCAAGATCGACACTTCTACTGGAAAGATAGAAGTGAAAAATATTACAGCCGCTCATGATGTTGGAAAAGTTTTGAATAAACTTGGTGCTGAAGGTCAGGTTTATGGAGGCGTAACTCAAGGATTTGGATATGCTGTTATAGAAGATTATAACATTCAGGATGGAGTTGTAAAATCTGACAATCTTGATAATTATTTAATTCCTACCATTAAAGATATCGGAAATATCGATCCAATTTTAATTGAAAATGAAGATGTTGACGGACCGTTTGGAGCAAAAAGTTTAGGTGAACCTACGCTGGAGCTAACATCAGCAGCAATCAATAATGCGCTAAAGTTTGCTACAGGAAAACATTCTTATGAGCTCCCATTAACTCTGGAACAAGTTTTCCTTGGAATGAATTTAAGAAAACCATCCAGACAAAGTCAGATAGCCGCACATGATTCCTGTAAAACTCATATCAAAGTTGTTAACAAGCAAACCTTACGCATTACAGATGTAAAAACATTAACTCCGCAAAACCTAAAAAATGCATTAGAAAAGCTTTGCAAACAGGAACTGCAGATTCTTGCCGGTGGAACAGATATGATCATCGAACTGAGAATGAAAACCGGCAAACATACACTTTTAGATATTTCACATCTTAATGAATTGAAGAATATTGAGATCAGCGAGAATGAAATAAAAATTGGTAGTGGTTGCACATTTTCACAGATCCTTACTAATAAGGATATCCAAAAACATTTTCCAATGCTAACAAAAGCATGTTCAACAATTGGCTCCTTGCAAATTAGGAATAAAGGAACTATTGGTGGTAATATTGTGAACGCAGCTCCTTGTGCCGATTCATATCCACCATTAATTGCCTATAACGCAGAATTTATTCTGACTTCTAAACAAGGAACTCGTAAAATTCCTGCTGATGAATTCATAATAAAAAATTACAAAACACAATTAAATTCTGAAGAGATACTAACAGAAGTTATCATTCCAATTCCAAAGAAAAAATATGAATACAGTTACTTCCAACTTGGCAGGAGAAATGCTGTAAATATAACCCGGATCAGTATTGGAATTCTAATTTCTTTTAAAAACAGCAAGGTGGAAGAATGCAAGATCGTTTCCGGTTCGCTGTTCCATAAACCCATGCGCATTGAAGAGATCGAGCAAATATTAATTGGTAAAGAATTAACTCTTCAATCCATCAATTCCATTGAGAAACCATTAAAAAAAATAATTGATGATGCAATTGGAAAACGCTGGTCATCTGCTTATAAATTACCGGTTTTCATTAATATGACAAAAGATGCATTAACTGAGATATTTGAACGAAGAGGATAATAATGATAAATTTGAAAATTAACGTTAATGGAAAGAATCATGAACTGGAAGTTGAAGATTCAATGCGTTTGTTAGATGTATTGCGTGATAAGCTTTGGCTTACCGGAACCAAAGAAGGATGTGCTGTTGGTGAATGTGGAGCTTGTACGGTTATCATGAATGGTGATGCTGTAAATTCTTGTTTGATCCTGGCAACTCAGGCAAATAATGCAACTATTGAAACTGTGGAAAACCTGGAACAGGATGATGTTCTTTCCAAACTGCAAAATGCTTTTGTAGAGGAAGGTGCGATACAGTGCGGTTTTTGTACACCTGGTATGCTGATGAGTGCTAAAGCACTACTTGATAAAAACTCGCATCCAACTGAAGAACAAATAAAAGAAGCTCTGGAAGGCAACCTTTGCAGATGTACCGGTTATATTCCAATTTTAAATGCTGTGAAGAAAGCTGCTGAATGAAATTAAGCCTCTTATTAAGTTCTGTTCTAAACTTTTTATTTGACTTTTAATAATAATTCAAAGAAAAGGCAATAATCTTAATATAAAAAAATGGAGGAGTAAATGAAAAAAATAGTATTAACAACGGTATTAGCTGTAATTCTAACAACTCTCGTATTTGCTGAAGCGGAGAAACTCGCGTACATTGATACTGACAGGATCATGATGACAAGTCCTGAAACTCAGGAAGCACAAACAATTTTGATGGGTGAACGTCAGAAATGGGAACAGGAAATTGCAGATATGGATGCTGAGATCGAACAACTCTATGCTGATTATGAAAGCAAGAAAATGATCTTAACCGAATCTGGGAAACAGGAAGCAGAAACTAAGATCATGAGTATGAGTGAAGCACGTCAGGCAAAAGTTCAAGAGATTTTCGGTGAAAACGGAACATTTGTACAAAGACAGAATGAACTTCTTGCACCAATCTTGAATAAATTGAAAACAATTATTGAAAAAGTAGCTGTAGAAAATAATTATTCTATCATTCTTGATGCTTCTGCTGGCAGCATACTTTATGCAAAACCAAACCTTGAAATTACAGATTCAATTTTAGATGAAATGGAAAAATCTGTAGAATAAATGAAGAAATTTAATTTCCCGCTCACACCAAAAAAGATAGCTTCCAAGCTTGATTGCATTACTGATTTTACTAATAAAGTTACGTTAGATAATGTTGCTGAACTTCACGAAGCTAACCAGCATTCTGTTTGTTTTTTTGAGAATCCAAAATTTCTGGATGTACTCAAAGAAACAAAAGCGGGAATGATCTTTGTTCCAAAAAACTTTGATAAGAGTTTAAAGCCAAATACAAATCTTCTATTGATCGATAAGCCATATATTCATTTTATGGTGCTTGTACGAACATGGCTCAAACTTGATCTTCCAAAGATGAAAAGAGGCATCGGAGATTCAGCAAATATCGCGAAATCAGCTTCTCTTGGAAAAAAAATCATTATTGGAAGTAATTGTGATATCGGTGAGAATGTGAATATTGGTAATGATACTATCATCGAAAGTAACTGTGTTATCAAAGATAATGTACAGATTGGCAAGAATTGCCACATTCATCCCAATACAACAATTTATGAAGATTGTGTTTTAAAAAATAATATTATTATTCATGCAGGTTGTGTTATTGGCGCTGATGGATTTGGCTATTTGTTTCATAATGGGATTCATAACAAGATCCCGCAAGTTGGAAATGTGATTATAGAAGATGATGTTGAGATCGGAGCAAATTCTGCTGTCGATCGTGCAACTTTAGGTTCTACCATAATCGGCAAAGGTACAAAAATTGATAATCTGGTTCAGGTCGGGCACAATTGCAAGATTGATGAAAATTCAATTCTATGTGCTCAAGCAGGGCTTGCCGGAAGTACAATAATTGGTAAAACTGTTTATCTTGCTGGTCAGGTTGGAGTAGCCGGTCACCTGAAAATTGATGATGGAGCAATGATCGGAGCACAATCCGGAGTAACTAACGATGTTCCAAAAGGTGCAAAATTATTTGGTTCACCTGCAATAGAAGCAAAGCTTCAAAAACGAATAATGGTTTCTGAAAAATATTTACCGGAAATTGTGAAAGAATATCGAAAACGTCAGAAAGCAAAGGATAAAAAATGAAAGAATTTAAAAAAACCATAAAGGGCACGATAAGTTATAAGGGCATTGGACTTCATTCCGGTCATGTTTCTACATTAACATTCAAGCCTGCCGGAAAGGATGATGGAATTGTTTTCATTCGAACTGACTTGGAAGGGAAACCTGAAATTCCGGCTGATATTGATCATGTAATTGATATTTCCAGAGGTACGACAATTGGTGTTGGAAAAGCTACAGTTGCAACTATCGAGCATGTTCTTGCTGCCATAAAGGGACTCAATATTGATAACATCCGCATCGAAGTAGATGGACCTGAAGTGCCGGTTGCAGACGGTAGTGCAATTATTTATCTGGAGCTTCTAAAAAAAGTTGGTATTGTTGAGCAAGATGCTGAGCGTGAATATCTTGAGATCGAGAAACCACTTTCATTTTCCGCTCCAGCTGATAATGTAGATATTGTTATTATGCCTTCTGATGATCTTAAAATTACTTTCATGGTTGACTACCAGCAGAAAGCATTGGGTACACAATATACGACAATGCAGACGATTGATGATTTCGAAGAAGATTTTGCTTCTGCCAGAACCTTTTGCTTCCTACATGAAATAATTATGTTAAAAGAAGCAGGACTTATCAAGGGTGGTTCTTTGGAAAATGCTCTGGTTGTAGCTAACCCAGATACACCTAAAGAAGAGATCGCACGCTTGAGAGAGATGTTTAATTATCATGAAGATATTCATGTTGGCTCTGATGGATTATTGAATCATACACCTTTGCGCTATTATAATGAATTTGTTCGTCACAAGGTTGTTGATCTTATTGGTGATATCGCACTTTTAGGAGTTCCAATAAAGGGACATTTCCTGGCTGCCAGATCAGGTCATAAAACCAACGTGGAGTTGGTTAAGAAACTTCGCAAGCTTCATAAAAAGCAGGAATTGCAGAAGATCTATCAAAAGAAGAAATTGTCTGAAGTTGTATTTGATATAACGGCTATCCAGAAAATTCTTCCACACCGATATCCTTTCCTGCTGGTTGATAAAATAATTGAATTTGAAGCTGGAGAACGTATTGTCGGTGTTAAAAATGTAACCATCAATGAACCTTTCTTTAACGGTCATTTTCCCGGACATCCGGTAATGCCGGGAGTTCTCATTATAGAAGCTATGGCTCAAACAGGTGGTATCATGCTGCTTAATGCTCTTGATGATCCCGAGAAACACGTTGCCTACTTTGCATCGATAAATAATGTGAAATTCCGTGTACCTGTTAATCCGGGTGATACATTGCGTTTTGAGCTAAAAGCAATCTCGATGAAACGCGGATTAGCTAAAATGCATGGTGATACATATGTGGGAAGTACAAAAGTTTGTGAAGGTGATTTCCTGGCAAAAATCATGAAGAAGTAGTTTAACAAAGGATATTGTTATGACGAAAATACATCCAACCGCAATTGTAGATCCAAAAGCCGTAATTGGAAAAAATTGTGCTATCGGTCCTTTTTGTATTGTCTATGAAAACGTAATATTGGGTGATAATAATGAACTCGTTTCCAGCGTTATCATTGACGGACACACCACAATTGGTGATGGGAATAAATTCTTCCATTCAGCAGTTATTGGAACTGATTCTCAAGATCTGAAATACAAGGGTGAACCGACACAATTGATAATTGGAAATAACAATACCTTCCGGGAATTCTGTACAATTAATAAATCTGCAACAATGGATGAGCCAACTCAAATCGGAGACAACAGCCTTTTTATGGCTTATTCTCATGTTGCACATAATTGTATTCTCGGTAATAATCTCATTATTGCTAATGCTGTTAATTTTGCCGGTCATATTCATGTTCATGATAACGTGATAATTGGTGGCATGGTTGCTCTTCATCAATTTGTTAAAGTAGGAACTTATGCCTTCATTGGTGGAAAATCAGGCATTAAAAAAGATGTTCCACCCTATACACGCGGAGAAGGATCTCCATATAAATTAATGGGGTTGAACAGTGTTGGACTGCAAAGACGTGGATTCTCAAATGAATCTATTAAGTCTATTAAAGATGTTTATAAATTATTTTATAGATCCGAATTAAATACGAGCCAGGCGATGGAAAAAGCTTTAACAATTTCTAACCTTACAAAAGAACAAAAAGTTTTCCTCGATTTCATTAAAGAATCCGAAAGAGGAATAACTAAATAGATTTTAATTGAAATTTTTTTCAAATCTGTCTTTCTGACGTAAAATTGTACATTATTTCAACAGCAGCATTTTCTTTGTCTTTTCTGTTTTGCCATTCAAATTTAATCTATCGTAATAGACTCCAGAAGAAACTCTTTTACCATGATCATCTTGGCTGTTCCAAACCATTTCACTTCTACCGGGACTCATATAGCAATCTAATAATGTTTTAACCTTCTGCCCTTTAATGTTGTAGATATCTAGTTACACCTGACCGGATTCCGGTAGATTGAATACTATTTTTGTTTCAGGATTGAAAGGATTAGGGTAATTGGATATTAGATAGTAATTCTCTGAATTATTATTTTGGATTTCTTCATCAGAAAGAAAAGTAGCATCATAATCTCCCACTACGAAAGCAGGTTCAAGAATCAATTCGGTATAGTTTTCTTCATTATCTTCAAAATGAATTTTTAGATCATAAGCAATTGAATCAGTAGCAGTAATTTCTGATAAATCTGTAGAAAAAACCTTACCGAATGTCCAGCCAATTTCAGTAAATTCATCAACGAATTCAGTTTCATATTCCTGCCAGTCTTCTTCTTCATGTAGTTTGCAGAACACTTTAACTGAATCTGTTATCACCGGGAAATATGTGGGAAGACTATCAATAAATTCAACATCAGCAACAGAAAATAAAAGAGTCGCATTTTCATTATACCCGAGTCGATTGACCGGTTCATTATCTTCATTGAAAATAATGAGGGAGTTTATCAAAGGTGGATTAGGCAATTCAAGTTCTGTATTGAAATAATTTATTAAAGTACAAGTTCCTGATAATCCTGCAAGATCGAAATTATTATCTTCCACCATGAGAGTATAGATGTCATCTGATAAATTTAATTCCCAAAGATTAGATAATTCACCTTCAGCAATAATATTTCCATTAGAGTCTGTTAAAATGCATGTTGAATTATCAAAATCAAAGATTCTCATTTCTTTATTAAAACCCCAGTGATCTATTCCTATGAAGAGTAAATCGTCGAAATAGAAATGACAAGTTTCTAAATAGATTGGTGACTGTCCGAAAATTAACTGTTCTCCGTCAGGGGATAAATAATCAACTATTATGGGAACTGAATTCCAGAAACTTCCAATTTCATCATCAATACAGCGAAATGGTGCAATAGTATATATTTCCTTCCAAAAATCATCTTCAATACAACCAAGAAAAATCATGGTAGTTGAGCCACATTGCTCATAACCATGATTCATCATATATAAATTTGTACTCCATTGGTATTCAGAACATTCAAACAAATCATTTAATCCCAAAACACCCATATAAAATGGAGCTCCCATGGAGGTGATCCAGATTGTACATGCAATTCCAATTTTAAGGTCCTCATTAAATTCCGGGATCTGTAAAAGGATTTGCTGAGAATAATAATCTATAGGTTCGTTTGAAAAGGATTGGTTGGAAGTGATTTCCTGAATGGGTCCATATTGAGTAATATGTACAATATCTTCATCGAACTTAAGCTCACCTGCAACAAAATTAAAGTCTTCAGCAAAGTCTGATGTAACAATTTGGTTGGAAAAAGTATGAGTGAATGTATAATAAAAGTCTTCATTAAGAAAGTGAAAATTGAAATTTGCATAATATTTCTCACTCAAATCAAATGGTTCTCCATTAATATCACAACTATTAAGTTCGAGTACATTTGTTGCCTCGTTGTGTTCTATCCAGACCTCGTATAAAACTGTCCCAATAGTCAGATCCACATCGTAACGAATAACTATTTTATAAAGGGATTCAATATTGAAGATTGTATAAATTTTATAAATTCCGCTGGGTAATGATATTTCAGCAGTTGTTGAATTTATCCAAGTTGCATCTGAGTCGGTGAAGATATGATCTTCATTCATGATAAGAAAATCAGGAAAAGCATCATTAAAGTGCAATCTTAAAAGAGTCTCCCTAGTGTTTTTGATACCTGAATTCCTTTGTGGATTCTCATAAATAATTTCTCTTTCATTGTCTTGATAACTTTTAATTATTAAATCTTTGTGGTAGATTGTGAAATAGGGTTGAGCGTAACTTTCAAGAGTAAAATGGTCATTATTGGGAAATTGAAGATGATTATCAATTATCTTTACAGCTTCAGGTGATCTGAATTCTTGTGTATATACAATTTCTTCCAATTTACTTATTTCAAATTCTTGAGCTGTGAGATATGAGAATATAATTAAAATTAATAATATGAAAGTCATTTTTTTCATTTTAGCTCCTATAATTATTCCCATTTAATTTGCATTTCATTACCATCGCAACCAAATCAAGTAATTACAGGTAACTTTGTCAAATGAATTTGTTTTTAAACTTGTTTATAGGGTCAATTCGGGGAATTGACCTTACTTTGTCATCCTCAGCTTGACTGGGGATCTCATAGATTCCCGATCTAGTCGGGAATGACAAATATTAGTCGAAATGACTGATAAGAATATAAAAAAATATCGAATCGTCGTGCCATACAACTCTTACAAATAAAAAAAGTCCCTCAGTTTTCACCAAAGGACTTATTATGTTATCTTTCCAACTCGAGTCGAGTTAGCTGATTATTTCTTTTTGCTGCGAGATCCCATTTTCTTTTCTCTTTTATTGAAGTGCTCAACCATAAGCGGACTTG
>DAOUVH010000007.1 GCA_030667725.1 Candidatus Cloacimonadota bacterium
CAAGCATATCTGGCGCAATGGGAAGAAAGAGCTGATCACCGATAAAGATAAGAAGAATATTGATTCGATCAATGATGAATATTCCAAACAGGCGATGCGGGTGATCGCGATTGCCTATAGAAAATTGGAAGCTGGCGAGAAGGATTATGTTCTGGAAGAGATTGAAAAGGATGTAATATTCTTAGGACTTATTGCCATGACAGATCCCCCAAAGGAAGGTGTAAAAGAAGCTATAGACGGGGCCCATGCGGCTCATATTCGCACCTTTATAATGACGGGAGATCATGCAGTTACTGCCCAGGCTATAGGTAAAGAGATAAACCTTTCATCGAGAGGTGAAGATGTGCCGGTCATTACCGGAGAGGAGTTTACAGATCTTTCCGATGAGGCACTGAATAAGATCATGGCAGAAAATGATTCTCTCATTTTCAGCCGGGTATCACCCGAAGATAAATTACGCATAGTGAAACTGCTGAAAAAACAGGATAATATCGTGGCAGTTACGGGAGATGGAGTAAATGATGCACCCGCACTTAAGAGTGCACATATTGGTGTTGCAATGGGTCAAATGGGAACGGATGTATCCAAACAGGCAGCTGAGTTAGTTTTGCTTGATGATAGTTTTCCTACTTTGGTTAAGGCGATCAGAGAAGGCAGGATCATCTATAATAATCTCAGGAAAACAGTATTAGCTTCACTGACCAGTAATGGAGCTGAATTAGCTGTTGTACTGCTTGGGTTATTAGGTGTAACATTGTTCAAGTGGCCTATCCCGATCCTGGCAATTCAGATATTAGCTATCGATCTATTTGCTGAGATACTGCCCCTGACAGCACTTACTTTCGATCCCGGCTCTAAAGAGTTGATGACGTCTCCCCCGCGGAGCCGTACAGAACATATTGTAAATAAAAGAACATCCGCAGAAATTGTCTTTTTAGGTTTTCTGATGGGTCTGCTGGCCTTTCTCAATTTTGGTTTTTTTATCAAGCGAATGGGTATCGTACTTACGGCAGATCATATTCTTTATGCCAGAGCTACAACTGTTTGCTACACAACTATAGCCTTCACCCAGTTTATTAATATTCTCTCCAGACGCTATGATCTGAAATCAATATTCTCAAAAAATTTCTTCAATAGTCCAAAGATGCTTTATTCAATAATCTTCTCTATAGTAATCTGTTTGGTGGCTATCTATACTCCCGGCTTTAACGAATTCCTTGCATTTGCACCATTGCATTTAAGTGATTGGATTTCAATCTTTGCAGCATCTGCTATCTTTTTGTTAGCACATGAACTTATAAAGGTTTTTAAGAATATGAAATTATTCAATCAAGAGGATACAAGGATAAATGACCTTTCTTAAATCGGGATACGAAAAGATAAGAAAAAGTTATATAAACACCCGAAAAATATTATTACTTATCGGATTAATAATATTATATTTTTTTTCTCATAATCCCAGTCATGCTTGTGATATGATAGCTCTAATATCTCTTAGTGGTTACACCATCTCAGAACAAATACAAGTTCCTGGAAGTTCTAATGATCCGTATGATTTTTTTGAGTTTATGAAAGAATGTTCAGATTCTCTGAGTAACGATGATGGGTATGGTATTCTCTATTACAAAGATGGAGAAATTATTGTTGATAGTACTCAGAAATGGCATAAAATTGGTTTTAATAAATGGTATGGAGATGGTACGGAAGATCCTCTGGATAGTGCTATTGATGAGATTATGACTGAAGAGAATGATGCTGTTTTTGTATTAGGTCATGATAGAAATGGAGAAATTGGATATGGTAATCATCCATTTACTTTTGAATGGCAGGATCAAACCTATACATTTATGCATAATGGAACTATTTATAATAACCATAAAAAAGCAATAATGAATTATTTAGGTATAGATTGGTTTTTACTGCATCACTCAAATTGGAATGGTCAATATGGAGATATCAACACATTTATTGATAGTGAATTATTACTTCATTATATTATGAAACATATCATAGAATATAATGGTGATGTAATATCAGGGATTTATGCAGCCCTAAATAATACAAATGTTGATGGCTACAATTTACAAGAGGAATTTTCCAGTGGTATACCAGTCATAAATTTTATATTTTCAGATGGAATATCATTGTACCTTTTTAGAAATTCTCGTTTGCTTAATAATACACTAAATCTTTCTTATGACATTATTGATAGTGAATTTATTGGAGTTAAAACTCAAGAACCTCTAAATAATGTGATACTTCCTAATACGCTAGTGGTTATCTCTCGAAATGCTGAACCAATGATTATTGAATATTACAATCCGCAATTTTCAGCAGAACCATATAGTGGTTGTGTACCCTTAGTAGTGAACTTTGTCGATGAATCAGATGGTGAACCTACTAGTTGGCAATGGGATTTCCAAAATGATGGCATTTACGATTCTGTTGAGCAAAATCCTACTTTTATTTATGATCACCCTGGAATATTTAATGTGAAGCTAAAAATCAATGATTTCACATCTGCAGATTCTCTAGTAAAATTTAATTATATTACAGTATTTGACACTCTTCCACCAGGATCAGAAATATTGTTATTTCAAAATTATCCGAATCCGTTTAATTCTGAAACAACCATAAGTTATTATCATTCAGAAAGTTATAATGTAGAGATAGCGATTTATAATCTAAATGGGCAGAAAGTAAAAATGCTTGTCGATGAGCAGCGACCAGCAGGTGAGTATACGGTTATCTGGAACGGAACAGATGAAAACGATAAACTTGTTTCCAGTGGAATTTACTTTTATAAAATGAAAGCTAAAACCCATGAAAAAACAAAAAAAATGATATTAATGAAGTAGATTTTTAGATAATATTAAGTGACATCTATTATCAGTGCATTTACAGATTCAGAAAAACCGTGGTACCCTCAAACCTCCTCAGTTCGAACTCAATTGATAAAAGAAATTAAACAAATATACTATATTTTGAATTATGATTATCCCCTGGCAGGAGAAGAAAAGAAATTCTTCAAGATCGTGGTCAGCGAGCAGCCGGAAGCAGGACGTATTAACAACGTGCTTAAGAAACTCGAAGAGCCTGCAAGCAGTTATCATAAAATAGGAAGATGATGCTGATGAAGTAAACTCACCCTTCAGTCTTCGCCAAGGCTACGCCCTGACAGGACTATCCCTCTCTTCAAAAACCAGAGAGGGAACATAAGAAAAGCAAGAAACATTAACGTAGGGTCAGAGGGGTTGAAATAAGCTTAGGATATTTTTCTTTCTTGACACTCAAGAGAAAACATTTAAATTTGGGATTGTGTTCCTGAAATTATATACAAATACGGGATTACGTTCCTGATATTATATGTAATTTCGGGATTAGGGAGAGTGCTATGATTAAAAGAGAAATCTCAAAACAGATAGAAAAACGTCTATTCAGGGGGAAAGCTATCATCCTGATCGGAGCTAGACAAGTTGGGAAGACAACCCTGATCAATGATCTATTGAAGGATATTCCCGATAAAAAACTTATAATCAATGGAGATGAAGCTGATTCTTTCTTCTGGGCACAAGAACCAACCTCAGCTAAGCTGAAGACTTTGATCGGCAATCATAAGATCGTTTTCGTTGATGAAGCACAGCGAATTCCTAATATTGGCATCATAATTAAACTCATTATTGATAATATCTCTGATGTTCAGGTAATTGCCACCGGCTCGTCTGCTCTGGAAATGAAAAGCATGATGAGTGAACCGCTTACAGGACGAAAATACGAATTTCATCTTTACCCTCTTAATTTCACGGAGATGGTAGATCATACAAACCTGTTGGATGAAATAGGAATGCTTCATCAACGCTTGATCTATGGTAGTTACCCTGAAATAATCACCCATCCCGAAGATAATAAAAAGTTATTGAACATGTTGGCTGGCAGCTATCTATACAAAGATATTCTGGCATTAGATGCTATTCGAAAACCCGAAATACTTGAAAATCTCGTTCGTGCTTTAGCCTATCAAATTGGGAATGAAGTTAATTATCAGGAACTCAGCCAACTGGTGAAATCCGATGCGAAAACTGTGCAAAATTACATTATTCTCTTGGAAAAAACTTATGTGATCTTCAGATTGCCAGCCTTCAGCAGAAACTTGCGAAACGAAATAAAAAAAGGACGTAAAATCTATTTCTACGACAATGGCATTCGAAATGCTTTAATCGGTAATTTCACTGATATTGAATTGCGAACAGATAAAGGTGCATTATGGGAAAATTATCTTATTTCAGAAAGAAAGAAGATAATCAATTATCGGGATATATATGCAAAAAGTTATTTTTGGAGAACCTTTCAACAAAGTGAAATCGATTATATAGAAGAGGAAAATGAAGAAATTTCTGCTTATGAATTCAAATGGAATCCCCATGCAAAATGGAATATTTCCAAACCATTTCAAGAAAGTTATCATCCTAGAGAAATAAGACTCATCCACCCCCAGAATTATTATGAATTCTTGGGATTTAAATAAAAGGAGCTTTTTTATGAACCGTTGTCCCTGGGGAACGTCCGATGAATTGTATATCCGCTATCACGATGATGAATGGGGAGTACCCGTTTTTGATGATCAGAAACAGTTTGAATTTTTAGTGTTGGAATCAGCCCAGGCCGGGTTGAGCTGGCACACGATCCTGAAAAAGAGAGAGAACTATCGAGCTGCTTATGATGGATTTGATGTGCAGAAAGTTGTCAGATACGATGAAAAGAAAATTGAAGAACTGATGCAGAACGCCGGTATTATCCGCAATCGCCGTAAGATCGAAGCTTCGGTTAATAATGCTAAATTATTCATAGGTATCCAAAAGGAATTTGGTAGTTTCTGTAATTACCTATGGGGATTTGTGAATGGTAAACCACTTGTAAATAATTGGACTGAAGTTTCTCAAATACCTGCCAAAACCGAATTATCAGATATTATCAGCCGGGACATGAAAAAACGGGGATTCAAATTCTTAGGATCGATAATTATCTACTCACATCTGCAGGCTACCGGTCTGGTCAATGATCATGTGACAAATTGTTTTCGCTGGAAAGAGTGCCAGGAAATTGGATAATAAGCATCAGAATTTATGCATTTTACCCTGACTTTGTGACAAGATTTGCTGAAATTTACCCTGACTTTGTGACAGGTTTTACTGATATTTACCCTGACTCTGTGACAAAAATGCTTCTGGATTCAGTGATAATCAGTGTTTAACCAAATTGCATCTAAACTATCAAGATAAATCGTTTGACACACTCTGTTTATTTCACATTTTTCATTTCAAATTTCAAACTAAATTAATTAGGAGGTTTTAGTGGATTTTCTATCACTGGCAATGGATACGGCAAAGTCGCTGGGAGCTGATTATGCCGATATCCGTATTCAAAAATCGAGTACCGAAATGATCTATCTTCGTAACTTGAGTTTGAAGAACACTTCACTCAATGAGATCTACGGTTACGGGATCAGAGTTTTCAAAAACGGTGCCTGGGGTTTCGCCCATAATAATGTTTTTACTGAAGATGCTGTAAATGGAACAGTAAAAAAAGCTTTCGCGATCGCCAAAGAATCGGGTCGGATAAAATATGGAAAAGGACTGGTTCTGGCACATGAAAGAGGTTATATCGATTCCTTTAAAACATCATACTGCCTTGATCCTTTCGATGTTCCCTTAAGTGAAAAAGTAGAATTGATGATGGAAGTGAACAAAACCATGCTCAATTTTGCTGAAATTAAACTGGCTGTATTCATGCTGGAATGCCGTAAAGATGAAAAGCTGTTCGCTTCCACTTTAGGCAGCAGATTGGATATCCAGACGATCTATATCGAACCGACCATAACGGCAACTGCTGTTGCAGAAGGTGACAGCCAAAGCCGAACTTTCAGTCCTGGTGGACAAGGCAGAGGCTGGGAATGGGTGCAAAGCCTGAACCTGACCGACAAAGCTGTACAGGTGGCAGAAGAGGCAATTCTGAAAGTTCATGCCGATTCTCTTGGCGCGGAAGTGCGTAGAACTCTACTACTCGATCCCAATCACACAGCACTTACCATGCACGAATCTGTTGGACATCCAACTGAATTGGACAGAGTTCTGGGCTGGGAAGCAGATTTTGCCGGCATCAGTTTTGCCACTCCCGAAAAACTGGGAAATTACCAATACGGTTCCAAAATTGTAAATTTTGTAGCAAATAACACTTTGGAAGGCGGTCTTGCTACTGCCGGTTATGATGACGACGGCGTTCCCAATCAGAAATGGTATATCATTAAAGATGGTATTTTGAACGAATACGGCAACACTCGTGCAACTGCTCCTCTCATCGGCATGAAAATGAGTCGGGGCTGTAACCGGGCTACCAACTATTTTGATTTTCCCATTAACCGAATTCCCAATCTCTATCTGCAGCCGGGAAAAAAGAAGCTATCTCCCCAGGAATTGATCGCTGACACTGAAGATGGAGTATACATCGAAGGGCGCGGTTCCTTCTCCATTGATCAGCATCGGGTTAATTTCCAGTTTGGCGGTGATATGTTCTGGGAGATCAAGGATGGCAAGAAAGTACGACCGCTCAAGAAAGTTCTCTATAAATCAAATAATCCTGAATTCTGGAACAGCGTCGATGCTATCTGTGATGAGAGATTCTTCCAAACATTCGGTGTAACGAATTGCGGGAAAGGTCAACCGGGTCAGCGGGGACGGATGACGCATGGCGGAGCATTAGCCCGTTTCCGTAATATTCGGGTAGGAGGTTCCCAATGATAACTATAAAAGATATGCAAAAAGCTGCCGAATTTATTCGTAAATATAGTAACGCTGATGACTTTACTTTCAGCATCAATGGCTCGGAAGACCTGCTGACCCGTTTTGCTCAGAACGGCATTACCCAGCACATATCCGGCAATAAGTTAAATGTAAGTCTGAGTGTTGCCTTTGATCATAAAAATGGAGCAGCCTCCGGTAATAACCTGGATGAAGATTCTCTCAAATATCTCATTAAAACAGCTGAAAGCATGGCAAAACTGAATCAGCCTGATCCGGAATTTGTGGCAAGCGAATCTGCTCATGATCTGCCGGAAGTAGATAATTATGCCCAGAGTACTGCTGATCTGCCGGTAGAAAAAATCGTTGATGATATCCTGACATGTGTTAAAAATGCTGAAGGTAAAGATGCCAAACTTTCCGGAATATCCCAGAAACATATTTATGATACTTTTCTTACAACTAAAAACGGCTTTGAAGGTTTTGATAGATCAACCAGCTTCTCTCACTCTATGACCTTGAAAAAAGAGGGAGTGGAAACGAAAGTATCAAGATCAGTAAAAGATCATGCCAAATTCAGTATGCTTGCCATGATCGAGCAGCTGAACTCCCAATTCGATAGTTTAAATAATCCGGTGCAATTGGCAAAAGGAAAAATTCCGGTTATCTTAAGACCGGCTGCAGTTTTGAACTGGCTGTTCTATCTTATCTGGACTTTTGATCGACGTACTGCTGATGAAGGACACACACCCTTCACAGATCAGATCGGCAAGCAATTCTTTGGAAAAGATTTCACCTTCCGTTCCCGTCTGGATGATCCCGATCTGGAAGCCAGCAAATTCTTAAATGGCGGAGTTCCGGCTGAGAATATCGACTGGATCGTAAACGGTATACTCAAGAATATGAGTGCAAACAGATATTATGCAAAAAAGAATGATCTGAAAGCTTTGCGCCCCTACAACATCATCGTGGAAGGCGGAGATACAACTGAAGCTGAAATGATGAAAATGGTAGATCGCGGCGTGATCATAAACAATTTCTGGTATATTCGCCCCACTGACCGCAAAACCGGTGAATGGACTGGATTGACCCGTGATGGAGTACTCTATTTTGAAGACGGCAAGATCCAGAAATCGGTAACGAACTTCCGCTGGAATGAGATCCTGCACGATGCTACCAAACGCATCCTGGCGCTGGGACCAAGTGTTCAGCAGGAATATTATGCCAAGGTTCCGACTCTGTTGATCGATGATTTCAACTTTGTGGATGTAACAACATTTTAGGGATTTTTAGTAGGGGCGATTCACGAATCGCCCCTACGATAATTTTCATTTTAATGAATATTCAGTAGCTTCAGCAGGAATATTGTTCTCAGATATAACTTATTATTCATTTTAATGAATATTTTGCTCTTATATTATAATTACTTTGCTGAAATTATTCTATCATTGCTTTCAATCTATCTAGAAAGATCTCCAGGTACTTTTTCCTACCTTCCTGACTCAAAAATGAGCGTAAGATCAGTTTTTCTACTTTCTCTCTTTGGGCTGGAAATTCTGAGATCATCTTTTTCACTCTATTGGATTTGATCCCATAGAATTCACCCAATTTCATAAAATCTTCAAATCCGTAAAAAGCATTAATTTTATAATGTTCAGTTTCAAAATCTTTGAACAGATCCAGGGCCATCCTGCTCTCTTCCGGAAAATGGATATTAGTATTAAGCAGATCATAAGCGGGAGAAAGCACGAAGTCACCATATATGGTTTCGATCAGTGAGAAATTTTTGTGATGCGCATCACCATTGCCGAACAGGTAGTTGAACAAAACAAGTTTAAATAACTTTTCAATCTCGATCTTGGATGCAACACAATGCTTTTTTATAATTTCTCCCATCTCCTGATAGCTACTTTCATATTTAAAATTGGGACCATCTGTTTCCGGTGAGATCCCGCCAATTTGGCAGAAATCCTCCTGACGGATCTTGTGTTCATTATACCGGTCAAACCGTTTGGTGATATAGGCAAATTCACCATCAGCAAAACTTATCAGGGCATTTTCGGCTGTTAGAATTTTAAAAATCTGCTTTGCGATCTGCATGGTCAGGTGTTCATTGGCAGGGATGTCATTTTGTAACTGCGGAACCTGACTTTGGGGAACAGGTTTAAGAATATATTCACCCTCGCCGGTCGTGGAGATCAGATCTTTTCCTGATAATATCAGGGAGATCTTATCCTGCACACCGGAGATTGAGAAATGATCGACATTTTGATAGTGGAAAGTATGAAATTCCGATTTATTTAAGTTTAGTTTCGGTGAGCTTCCCTGGAACATTTTCCGCAAACAGGCATTACAATACTTCTTGTTTTCTACCAGTTTTAAACACCCTAAACATTCATTCATCTTATCTCCTTAACGGTCACACACCCAATTGTATCAATATCTGCGGTATTTACAAGACGCTTGAAATAATTGTTTTCATCAATTTTCAATTTGCGGGATTGGACTTTTTTAGTATATCCTTCTGTTAACAATCCATGAAAAAATGGAAAGAGCTGCTTAGCATAAAATTCCTTCTGGCTTTTGGGTAATGAGAGGCTGATCGATTTAGCTTCAGGATCTGCAAAATATTTTTCATCATACTGAAAATGATATCTGGAATCTGTTTTTTCCAAAATCCCGGCCAACTGCTGCTTGAAATAGACTCGTGCCTTCATCATTATTCACCTTTTACCTTTAGGTCGAGCTTCAATCCTAAAACATCGCAAATTTTTGCCATTACCTGCAGAGTTGGATTCCCCTTACCCGATTCAATATCGCTGATAGTATGCAAAGCTACTTCAGAAATTTCACTCAGATCTTCCTGATTGATCTTCAAAATCCTGCGCCGTTCCCTGATTATGCTGCCAAATTCTGATTTAATCATCATTACCTCTATTTTCATTAAAATGAATATCTTAGTACATAATATTTTATTACATAATAAATGCAAGCTCTTTTTTCATTTTAATGAATATATAGTTATCCTTCAAAAGGGATGGATTATAAAAATACTGGATTTGCAGGAAAGATCGATTTAGAAGCGTAACGTAAAATTAGTCTCCACATTTGGTTCGGATTGCGCTGTGAGAGTACCTCCGTGCATTCTCATGATCTGCTTTGATAAACTAAGTCCTATGCCTGAACCATCCGGTTTTGTTGTAAAGAAGGGTACGAAAATTTTGTCGATAACCTCTTCCAAAATTCCCGGTCCGTTATCAATAACCTGCACAGCGATCCTGCCGCGTTTATCCAGGAAAGCTCTCATTATAATTTTGGCATTTTCAACATCAGAAAGTGCATGTATGGCATTCTTCACCAAATTTATCAGAACTTGTTCGATCA
This sequence comes from Candidatus Cloacimonadota bacterium, assembly GCA_030667725.1. The sequence goes on from DAOUVH010000007.1 coordinate 10,179, forward strand.
ATTCTTCATCGGCTGTCAATTCCAAACTGGATGATGAAATATCGATCACGCATTCAATGCCTTTCAACTTGAGATCTTTTTCCATCAACAGATGAACATTGTTAAATACATCTTTCACGGGGATGATATTGAATTTTGGTTTCGGTATCTTGGTCAGATTACGATAGGATTCTACAAAATGGATCAAACCTGTACTTCTTTTGGTAATTGTTCGCAGAGAATTCCTGATATCGCCCACTGTTTCATCATCGATCATCTGAGGTTTGTTATCTGTTATATCAATATCTTTTAACAGTTCATTTATTGTGGAAGATAGTGATGCTATAGGTGTAATAGAGTTCATGATCTCATGCGTGAGTACCTGGATAAGTTTTTGCCAGGCTGCCATCTCCTGTTCTTCCAATTCAGATTGAATGTTTTGGATGGAAACCAAAATAATACTTTGCATCCTTATCTTGAATTCGGTAGCATAGATCGCCAATTGCATCATCATATCGTTATCGATGACCTGAACCAGAATTCGATCACCGGATTTCATCTTTATCAGCTTTTCCACCAGTTCTGAACTGTAACTTCCCAACTCTCTAATATTTTTCAGTTTACTGATCTGAAAAAGTTTTTTAGCACTGTTGTTGATCATCTCTACAGAGCCATCTTTTTGAAAAGCGATGAGACTAATGCCAATATGCTGAATTACATTCTGTAAATAGTGATAGTGTTCTTCTTTTTCTGATCGGATCTTCTGGAAATCTGATATCACATCATTGAATGCTTCTTTCATCTCATCGTAAGCAGTTCCCAAACCTTCCAGTTTAAAACTACGTGAAAAATCGGCATAGCGAATTGATTCCAGAAAGCTAGTTAGATACATATTCGTTTTCTGGACATATCTGATCAGATCAATGATCTGGAAAATCATCAAAACTCCCAGCAGTATCGGTGTTACATTGAAACCAAATCTGTAAATTGAAATGAACACAGCCAGTATCATTACAATGATCAGAATTACACGAACAACTATATTAATTTTAAAATTTTTATAAACCATATTTTTCCAATCTCCTATATAAAGAAGCCCTGGTTAATCCTAGTTCTTTAGCAGCCTGACTGATATTGCCGTTACTTTTTTGTATTGCTCGTTGAATAACATCACGTTCCATATCTTCAATATTATAGGTGCTTAACGTTCCTTCATCTCCGTTGCCTTGCTGTGTCTTCAGCATGAAATCACTCGGTTGCAAAATTTTAGATTCACTCAGTATGACAGCTCTCTCTACAGCATGCTGCAATTCCCGCACATTTCCCGGCCAGCTGTACTGACGAAGTTTTTTTATTGCTGTGGAACTAATACCTTTAATATTTTTTTTATATTTATGGGCAAATTGCTGCAAAAAATGTTCGACTAATAAGGGAATGTCATCGTCTCTATCGCTTAGTAGCGGCAGGGTGATCTCAACTGTGTTTATACGGTAGAGTAGGTCCTGACGGAAATTTCCTTCTTTAGCCATTTGGTAGATCGGCATATTGGTTGCACAGATCAAACGAACATCGATAGGTATTGGTTTGTTTGAACCAACACGAATTACTTCTCTTTTCTCGAGTGCAGTCAATAATTTCGATTGCAAGGGAAGTGAGAGATTTCCGATCTCATCAAGAAAGAGAGTTCCTCCCGAGGCAACTTCAAGTCTTCCCGGTTTATCTCTTTTAGCATCTGTGAATGAGCCTTTCGTATGACCAAAGAGTTCACTCTCAAATAATGTTTCACTGATCGCTCCCAGATCGACACTTAAAAACACATCGTTCCTGCGAGCTGAATTCCGATGTAGAGCTCTGGCAACAAGTTCTTTTCCTGTTCCATTTTCTCCTAATATTAATATGCTGGCGTCGGTGGAAGCTACTTTCTGAATAATGTTATATACTTTATACATTTCCGCCGAATCACCAATAAAATCGTGAAACGGCTGATCCAGCTTCTTGCATAATTCATTTCTGGTGAGTCTTAATTTATTAGCTTCGACCAAAGAGCCACGCAACTTAAGAGCAGAAGATATCGTAGCCAATAATTTTGCATTCTGCCAGGGTTTCAATACAAAGTCCACAGCTCCGGCCTTGATAGCTTTTACAGCTCGTTCAACATCTCCATAAGCCGTAATAAAGATCACAACAGCTGAAGGGTCGATCTCAAGAATTTTCTTAAGCCAGTAAAAACCTTCCTGACCTCCGATCATATCTCTTGTGAAGTTCATGTCCAGCAGGATCACATCAAAATTTTCACTATCCATTAATCCAGGAATCCTATCCGGATTTATTTCAGTATGGATTGTCTCTACGTGATTCTTTAAAAGTAGTTTTAAACTGAATAGAATATCTTCATTATCATCAATCGCCAGGATCTTACCAAATTTTTCCATTTAACAAACTCCCAAAACCTAATTTTCTCACATTTTTTCAAAACCACTGCATACTAATTTTTTCAAACCAAAACAGTCAACAAAAAAACTGTCCGCCACCGTACAAGCGGCAGTACGTTTCCGAACATATTATAGTAATATCTTTTACCTATTTCTTTGTATATCGGGCATTTACGTGTTTGGCACATAATTTGCTTTATTTCGATATGAAAGTAAAAGGAGTTTGAGAATGGACAGAGCAATTGAAAAGAAAAATTGGACGCCGAAAAAAATACTATGGGTTTCAGTGGGTGGAATTTTTGCCATCATTATACTTTATAATCTAATCTTCGGAGATCATACTTCCAAGTTTAATGTACAAAAAGAGCGGATATCCATTGAGGAAGTGCAAAACGATTATTTTCAAGACTACATAACTCAAACCGGGACAGTTCAACCAATAAGTACAATCTACCTCGATGCCATAGAAGGTGGCAGAGTGGAAGAATTATTAATAGAAGAAGGAACAATGGTTGAGGAGAATGATGTAATATTGATCTTGAGCAATACAAATCTACACCTAGATGTCATGAATCGTGAAGCCAATCTTGCTGAACAGATGAATAATCTGCGTAACACACGTCTTTCTATGGAACAAAACAAACTTAGTTTAAAAAGACAGTTGCTTGATCTTGATTATCAGCTTAGCATACAAAAAAGAGATTATGAGAATAGTATTAATCTATTTGAACAAAATTATATATCTAATAAAGAATTTGAAGAGATAGAAGAAAGATACGTCTATTTATCAAAAACCCGTGAATTGGTTATTGAAAATCAGGAAGCAGATTCGCTTTTCCGTGAAATTCAAGTTGCCCAATTGGAAAATTCAGTAGATCAAATGCAGATGAATCTGGAATTCGTCAGACAAAAATTGGGAAATCTGAAAGTTAAAGCACCTGTGAGAGGTCTGTTGGTTTCTGTTAATGCAGAAATTGGTGAAGCTATTGGAAGAGGACAGCGTTTAGGACAAATTCATGTTCTCGATGAATTCAAGATAAGATTGGAAATCGATGAACATTATATTTCTCGTGTGAATTCCAATCTGGTTGGTGAATTCGATTTTACCGGAACCTCCTATGGATTAAGAATTAAAAAGATCTATCCTGAAGTTCGAAATGGTCGATTTGGAGTTGATCTAGTCTTTATAGATGTTGTACCAGATCAAATTCGAACCGGACAAACTTTCCGCGTGAAACTGGAATTAGGTGAATCTCAAATGGCATTACTTGTACCACGTGGAGCATTTTATCAAAGTACAGGCGGACAATATATATTTGTAGTTGATCCAACCGGCAAATTTGC
>DAOUVH010000090.1 GCA_030667725.1 Candidatus Cloacimonadota bacterium
AGCTCAGATTAATGTATGCCAATTACAGTTAATGATATCATCGCTGGGAGTTTAGCAGATAATTCCAACTTAAATATTCAGGATAGAATAATTTCGATTAATGGGAATGAAATAAACGATTTTCTTGATTTGCAATTTTATTCAGCTGATGAGATTTTAGAAATAATCTATTTAGATAATTCAGAAATTGAACACAAATTAGAAATACACCAGGATTGGGAAACTTCTGTAGGCATAATTTCTCAGGAGCATAAATGCCGAACCTGTGCTAATGATTGTATTTTCTGTTTTGTAGATCAAATGCCAGGTAACTTAAGAAAAACACTTTATATCAAAGACGACGATTTCCGTTTTTCATTTATTTTCGGAAATTTCATTACACTTACAAATTTATCAAATAAAGATCTTTCCAGAATGATCGAACAAAAATTAAATCCATTATATATTTCTGTTCACACAACAAATCCTGTCCTTCACAGAAAAATGCTTCGCTATAAACATGACTTCAACATAATGGAAAAGTTAACGTTTTTAAGTAATAATGGAATTGAATTCCATACTCAAATTGTTGTTATCCCTGAATGGAATGACGGCAAAGAACTTGAGAACTCTTTAATTGATCTTACTTCTCCTGAATTAAATACTCTGTCAGTGGGGATCGTACCGGTGGGATTAACAAAATTCCGTAATTCGTTAACTCAACTATTTCCTATTAATTCAAAGCAAGCTGCTCATATTCTGAAATTATCTTCAGAATTTCCACGAACTTATTGCTCTGATGAAATTTATTTATTGGCAAATGAGAAAATCCCTCCTGAAAATTTCTATGATGGTTATCCTCAATTGGAGAATGGAATTGGAATGATTCGATTACTTATTGAAAACTGGAAGATTAACAAGCACGATTTCATTTCTGATATCCAAGAAATGAACGAACAGATCGTATTCATTACAGGTAAGCTAGCCCATTCAACAATTACAGGGATATCAGATGAAATCAATCTATTACATCCTAACAAAACAAGAACTGTTGAAGTTATTAATAATGCATTTGGTAAAAATGTAACAGTTGCCGGACTGCTTAATGCATCAGATATTCTCGATCAAACTAAATTGAAAATAAATGAGATCCCAGCCCTTAGCAGTAATATTTTTAATGAAGATGGACTAACAATTGATGGCATGAGTAAAGAAGAACTAAAACAATTGTTTGGTGGTCGATTATTAATTATAAATGAAGAGTTTGAGGAGTGGATGTTTTTTAATAAATAATATTATTATTTTGAAATAATTATTCCACTTGACAGAAAAGAAGTTACTTAAATGAATTTGCAAAAATTATTTTTTATTTTTAAAGGAATTTCTGTATGTGTAAAAAACAAATTTTAGTTGTTGAAGATGAAGCAGTAGTTGCGGAAGATATTAGGAAGATATTACAAAGTTATGGTTATGAAGTACCAGAAGCAATCTCAACTGGTGAAGCAGCTATCAAAGCAATCAACAAGAAACGTCCTAATTTAATACTTTTAGACATTAAGTTAAAAGATAAACTCAGTGGTATTGATGTTGCTAAGCATATCATTGATATGGATATACCTGTCATCTACCTAACAGCCTATTCCGATAAAGATATTGTTGAAAAAGCAAAAGCAACCGGACCCTTCGGATATTTAATTAAACCATTCCGAGAAAGAGAACTTGTGACAACAATACAAATGGCTTTCTTCAAACATAAAATGGAACATGAATTGAAAGAAAGTGAAGCTAAATTCCGTACTCTTGTTGAAACGACGGATGAAGGTATCTGCATGTTCGACATAGAAGACAATTTTACTTTCATAAATGAAGCTGGTGCTAAAATCTTTGGCAGCACGATCAGCGATTTTGCAGAGACCAATTTATCAGATTATCTTAACAAATACAACTTAGGAAAAGTACATAGGCATAATAAATTGAGAAAAGAAAAGAAATCTTCACGCTATGAACTGGAAATTATTCGTAAAGATGGGAGAAAACGTTTTTTAAATATCATTGGCAGTCCCAGATTCAAAAATGATAAATTCGTCGGCACATTTGGCATCTTTAATGACATTACTGAAAAGAAAATTGCTCAGCTAAAACTGAAGCGAACAATGGATAGCTACACCAGGATTTTTGAAAATATCCAGGATGTTTACTACGAAACTGAATTTGACGGAACAATCCTTGAAATTAGTCCTTCGATAGAACAAGATTCAAGTTATACACGCAAAGAGTTGATCGGGCAATCTATGTATGATCTCTATTTTGATGAAGATCAACATGACCTTTTTCTAACAAAATTAACAAAAGATGGATATGTTTACGATTATGAGATAATTTTAGAAGATAAAGATAAAACACAATTGACTTGTACAATCAATGCCAAAATAATTAAAGATGAAGATTCTGGTAAAGTTAGAATCATTGGTTCATTAAAAAATATAACGGAACAAAGAGAAAGTGAAGCCGCTCGTCAAGAATATGAAATGAGATATCGCAAGCTATTTGAATCTTCAACTGATGCTGTGATCTTGCAGGATAAAAAAGGTCTTATTGATTGTAATAATGCAGCATTAAAATTATTCGGTTACGCAAATAAGACTGAACTTCTACATCTTAATGCTGATGATACCTCACCTTCGATACAAGCCGATAAAAGCCCTTCTCGGAAAACAGCAGAAACATATTTTAACCAGACCTTAAAGAATGGAAACATGAAATTTGAATGGATATATAAGAAAAAGAATGGAAAATCATTCAATGCTGAAGTATGGTTGAGTAGTTTTAAAATTAATGGTAAATCATTTATTCAAGCTACAATCCGTGAAATAGCTAATATTACAAGTTAAGAGTAATTTAGAATGACAAATACAACTACTGAAAATAATCCTCATCTGGTTGAACTCAATGAAAAATTGCAAAATGAAATTAACGACCGGATCAAGATTGAAGAAGAATTAAAGAGGAAGAACCATGAACTAGAGTTGATTTTGAAAACTTCAAGATATATAAATTCCAGTTTAGATCTAAATGAAGTATTCCAAAGAATAGCAATTGTCATTATGGATCATCTCAATTCTTACGGATGTGCTGTTTACCTACTTTCAGGAGATGGTAAGGAACTGCTCCCACAATTCGTAATTGACCCTGATTATGAGAAAGAGATCATGGCAACGCCTTTGGATATTAATTCAAGTTTTACCGGTAAGGTAGTAAAATCAAAAATAAGTATGATGTTCAACGATGCCGGACTAAATAAAAATGGATTTCAAATCCCAGGGACATCAGAAGAAGCAGAAGAAAGAATTATTGCTGCTCCTTTTCTCTTCAATAATGAGGTACTCGGTGCTATTTGTCTGAATAGGATAGGACCTTTTTTTACTAAAAATGACCTGAACCTGCTTGATACTTTTGCGAATTATGTTACAACAACTGTTAAAAATGCACAAAACTATCACAACTTTCAGCATGAAGTTTTTGAACGTACTTCTGCTGAAAAAGCAAAAGAAGAGAGTGAAAAACAATTCATGGACCTTCGGTCTAATGTCCCAGTTGGTTTGTTTCGGGCTACTCCAGAAGGGAAATTTCTTTCCGCAAATCCGGCAATGGTTTCGATGTTCGGTTTCGATTCGGAACAGGAATTTCTTTCTATTTCTTCTACTGAATTATTTGTAAATATTAAAGCCAGGGACAATCTGATTTCGATTTTAAAAAAAGAGAATAGCATTAGAGATTTCGAGGTTAATCTGTATAAGAAGAATGGCGACAAACTTTGGTGTTTGCTTAATGTTAATACTGTTCGTGATAATTCCGGAAAATGGATATATCAAGATGGAATTGTTACAGATATTTCTAGAGAAAAACTAACTGCAAAGAACCTTGCCAAAACACAATTTCGCTTGGCAACAATATTAGATAATGTTCCAAATATCATTTTATATGAAACGGGTGGTTCAAAGGAATTTGTTTCTACAAATGTTTATGAAATGTTGGGATATCCAGCAGAAGATTTTATTAACGATAAAGACAAATTTTCTACGTTGATACATCCTGATGACAAAGAATATATAAATCAAAAATATTTAGATTGGGAAAAAAGCGGAAAACAGGGGATACTCACATCATGGTTCAGAATCAGAAAAGCAGATGATTCTTATATCTGGATTGAAGATAGAATGCTGGAAATCACAGGTAAAGACAACATAAAATACCATGCGGGCGTAAATATTGATATTACGAATCTTAAAAATGCTGAAGAGCAGTTAAAAGAAAGTTACAGTACATTGCAACGTATCCTTGAAGAAACGGTGGAAGGACTTGTTCAGGCTGTTGAAATGCGTGACCCATATACTGCCGGTCACCAACGACGTGTCTCTGACCTTGCTTCTGCAATTGCTTTAGAAATGGGATTTCCAGAAGAGGAAATTAACGGGATTAAATTAGCTGCATTGGTCCATGATATTGGAAAGATAAATATCCCTGCAGAGATACTGAGTAAACCTGGCAAACTTTCTGTAACCGAGTTTAATCTAATAAAAATGCATCCTCAAACAGGTTATGATATTTTAAAATCTATTGAATTCCCATGGCCTATTGCCACGATTGTTCTTCAACATCAAGAACGCTATGATGGATCTTCTTATCCGAATGGATTAAAAGGTGAAGAAATACTTATAAAAGCACGTATTATAGCTGTAGCAGATGTTATTGAAGCAATGTCTTCTCATCGTCCTTACAGACCTTCTTTGGGAATTGATTTTGCTTTAGAAGAGATTGAAAAAAACAGGGATATCTTATATGATCCTGAAGTTTCAGATATATGTCTGAATTTGTTCAGAGAAAAAGGTTATAAATTCCCTAAAGCACCTGCCGATATTAACTAATTAGGTTTTCTTAGTTGAAAAAAATGTTTCTTTCAAAAGGAGAATTGTATTGTCTGAATTCAATTATGAATTTAACATTTTCAGAAGGATTATAATTCAATTGAAAATTTGGTAGAATTTTTGATGTATTATCATTGTTACCGTCAAACTCTATTCCACCTTGATGTGTTGCAGAACCAAAATTAACAAAATTCAGATCTACTTTCAAATCTAATTTAGGACTAAATTTATAATTCAGATGATTTGTATAAACAGATTCATAAGCACTCTGGCTGTTAGAAGAAATGCTGCTGCTGAAAGACATAGAGTGATTTATCGAAAGATTATTCATATTTATCATTGATGGCATTAGTAATTCAGGAGTAAAAGCATTATTTATTATTTCTGCATTTAAACTGAATGCTATAATCAATATTATGATTAACATTATTCTTTTCATAATTACCTCTCAATTCCTTTTATAGATTACAATGATTTTATGTCAATTCACTTATTAAAAAAATAACTCATTCTTTCGGTTAAACAATACAAATTATTTTATCAGGAGCATTTTTCTCGCAGCTATAACCTCATCATCTAGTTTTAATCTGTATAAATAAGTTCCGCTTGCAACTTCATCACCATTATCAT
>DAOUVH010000265.1 GCA_030667725.1 Candidatus Cloacimonadota bacterium
ACGAAAGTTTCATCGTAATCATCAATAATATCAACGTGTGTTTTCAGCATTACGATCTCATTTCCGACCTTATCCAGCATATTAAAGAATTCATTCTGTGTTGAGACATCAAGTGAGAGAACAAGATTAGATTTTTTTTCATTCATCTTATTAAGAAGTTTTTGTGTAAGAGGATTTATATATTTTTCTTTTGTTTTCGGTTTATTTAAGCTGGCAGTAAATTCTTTAACTTCTTTAACTTTTTCTTCTGTGATCAGATTTTTACTCTTTAATAATTGCACAATTTCATCAAGTGTGATCAAGCTGTGAAGTTTGTAACCATCTTTCGCAAGTTCTTCAGTTCCGTTTGAGCTTCTATCAATAACTACGACAAAATCTTCAATTACACTTCCTTCTTTTTCATACTTTTCTGCAGTTTCAATTTTACTTGCACCTGTTGTAATAAGATCATCGATGACCAAACATTTAACACCTTTCTCAAATTTCCCGATCACATTATTACCGGTTCCATAAGCCTTCTCTTCCTTGCGCATATAAACAAGCGGTTTTTGCATTTTGGAAGCTACTAGAGATGCGATTGGAAGTGCAGTGTAAGGAATTCCGGTAAGCACATCAAATTCCATATCTTTAATTCTTTCCACCAAAAGATCTGCGATCCCTTCTAATATGTATGGGAAACTGATCATATCACGCAGATCAAAATAGAATGGTGATGTGATCCCGCTTTTTAATGTAAAGCTGCCAAATTTAATAGCTCCGATCTTTTCCAGTTCCAGAACAAATTGTTCTTTAGTCATTTAATTTTCTCCCTTGTCCCGGCGTAGTTTTAACGAAGCCGGATTATTTTAACTACAAATTAACACTAATTTTCACAGATTAAAAACTTCAGAAACTCTTTTCCTAAACTTGTAATTGAAACAGAAGCTTCTTTGTGTTCTGATGACACATATCTTTCACTTTTTGATTCGAAATCCTCTAAACCATCACCAAATGTAACAACGCTTTTATTCTCTAAATCATTACAATAATATTTGAATTCATACTTATCCAATGAAGAAAAGTTATTTGTTTCTATGAACATATTATAAAATTTCTTATATGAACCAATTTCAACAAGTTTGTTACTATTAGTTTCAATAAATTTTAATATTATTAACTGTAGAGGACTTAAACTCACAATAAATGAAATGAATAATTTATTTTTGTCTATATTAAAATCATTTTTGTTTATAATTGAATCAATATAAATTTCAGAGAGAATTTGCCTCTTTTCCATTGACTTTATTTTGAGAGCACTTTCAAAAACTTCTCTTGTAATATCAAAGAAATCTTCACTTTTCAGATAATCATAATTAATCTTGTTTTCTTCAATATTTTGCATCTTTTCAGATAATATTTTAACTAAAGTGTTTATTCTTTTTTGATAAATTCTGCCACGAATATCGAAAAGAGTTTCATTAACCATAGTTCCAATAAAAGGTATTGTTCCTATAACTCCTTTTATCAAACCAACATTTACTTCTTTTGTAACTTCCTTTTTTGAAATTGAATTAGATCTTGATTTAGTTATTGCATCATTCTCTTTCATCATATTTCTTCCGATTTCAATTTATTTCTTTCTTCATAATTTATCATATCCCTTCTGCATCATTCTGCGTTGAATTCATACATCTTCCCATTTACAAAAACTGTATCTATCTGAGCTTTTACAATTCTCCCATCGAATGGTGAATATTTTGCCTTACTTTGAAACAGAGTAGCAACTATCGTAGATTCATTCTCTGTATCAATTACTGCCAGATCGGCAAAGTATCCTTCTTTAATCTTTCCCCGATTTTCAAGGTTAAATATTTTTGCTGGTTTAGAACTTGTGAGTTCGACTAATCTCTTAATTGGGATGTTACGTTCGTTTAATTCTGTAATAAGAATTGACAGTGTTGTTTCGAGTCCCGGAAAACCTGAAGGAGCCTTACTATAATCTTTAATCTTTTCATCAATTGTATGTGGTGCATGATCGCTTCCAACGCAATCGATAGTTCCATCAATAACAGCTTCCCAAAGTGCTAGATTGTCAACACTGGTTTGTAGTGGAGGATTTACTTTCCCAAAATTCCCAATAAGGTTAAGAATACTCTTTTCAAGTGTTAGATGATGCGGAGTAACTTCACAAAAAATGTTTTTATTCTTATGCTTTCTTATTAATTCGATTTCTTCTTTAGTTGAAACGTGACAGATGTAGAGCTTGTTTCCAATTTCATTTGCTAATCGTAAAACCAGTTCGGTTCCTCTAATTGCACATTCTCTGTTCCTAAGTTGATCATGATTTTGAATACATTTATCTTTAATTATTTGATGCCACTTATCAAGACAATTTTGCATCTCAGTATGGACAAGAACGACTTTATTATATTTCTTTGCAAGTTGAAATATATCTCTAATCTTCTTCTCATCTGCCACAACTTCATTAGAACTGGACCCAGCCATGAAAACCTTTATTCCAGCCACATCAGAAGGATCACTTTTAAGGATAACTTCTAATTCTTGTAAGTTATTTTCAGTAGCTCCCAGATGGAATTTGTAATTCACTTTTGCTTTTTGTGCTGCTTCTCTTTTATCAATTAATCCTTTTATATTATTAGTGGCAGGTTTAGTATTGGGCATATCAATAATTGTTGTGACTCCACCAGCAATCGCAGCCAATGAAGCAGTTTCCCAAGTTTCTTTATTGTTCTTCTCCATATCACGAACATGAACATGAGCATCTATCATCCCGGGAATTACAAGTTTGTTTTTTATATCGATAACTTGGTCGAAATCTATTACATTTCTCGTTTTGTTTTCCTTGAGACATACTTCAATTATTTTAT
>DAOUVH010000305.1 GCA_030667725.1 Candidatus Cloacimonadota bacterium
AAAGATCAAAAACTGGGATAAATTTATGAACATATATACTTTACGAAACACAATTATTCATAGCTATGGTGGCTTAGTTGAAACAGCAAGATTAGATAAGGCAAAAAAAGCCCTTAAAACCCTTAAACTAGAATCATCATTAATAGGTGATAGAAGAATTCGTTTGGCAACAGAAACGCTACTTAATTTTCATGCAATAATTGAAAGTGTTATAAATGATCTCAAGAAAAAGGCAGGATAAAATCCTGCCTTTTTTTATGCCTGTTCATCATCACCAATATCTCCTATGAATTTCTAATATTTCTTTTTTTACAGATTCAATGGGACCCACAATATTAATCTCTTTCTGACCATGTTCAAATATTTTTCTACAGGGAAGATCAAGTGTAGGATTTTGTTTATTATTACCAGTCAAGCTTAGTAATTCTTTTTCGGATATGCCATAAACAATTTTTCCTACGTTTCCCCAGTAGATAGCACCGGAGCACATTGCACATGGTTCAACAGAAGTATATAATGTACAATTCCACAAGAAATCTTTACTATACAATTTTGATGCTTTTCTCATCAAAGTTGTTTCTGCATGACCGGTGCAATCGTTTTCCGTGATCTCAATGTTTTCCTGTTCAAGGATTATATTTCCATCTTTATCAACTAACAAAGCTCCAAAGGGTGTGTTCCCATGTTTTACAGCCTGTTCTGCCAGTTCGATTGTTCGTTTTAGATAGAATATATGATCTTTCATAAAAGATTATTCTCGTGATCCCCTGATAAACGGTTTACCTAAAGCAACAGGACCCAGTTGTTGTGATTTATACGATAAAGCTAATACAACAATAACCAGTAAATATGGGATAATTACGGCTATTTCGTATGGAAAGTTAATCCCATAAACTTGAATTGAGCGCTGCAATGCATGTGCCAGGCTAAATAATAAAGTTCCCCACATAATTCCCGCCGGCTTCCATCTACCGAAATAAACCAGGGCAACTGCAATAAAACCTCTCCCGGCTGTGATGTTGTCTGCAAAAATGTGAGTTTGAGCAATTGTGAGATAAGCACCGGCAAGACCTGCCATCATACTTCCTAATATTATGCACTGAAAGCGAATTCGTTCAACTTTAATACCAAGCGTATCGGCAGCTTGCGGGTTTGTACCAACGGCTCTTACCTTTAATCCCCAGGCGGTTTTATTCAAGACATACCATGAAACCGGAACCAATAAAAATGTGATATAAACCATAATATTATTATGAAAGAAGATCTCTCCAATAATTGGAATCTTGCCGAGTAGCGGGAAACTGAATGTTCTAATGCCTTCAATGCTGGTAATCCCACCAACATAAACTCGGAATAGTGTTCCGGAAAGTCCCCATCCCAACATGAAAAGTCCAATTCCAGAGATTCCTTGTTTAGCTTTGAATTTCACAGTTACAACAGCCATTAAAAGTCCCATAACAGCACCTACAAGAATAGCTGCGAGAAAACCGAGAACCGGAGATCCCATTGTGAGAACCACTAAAAATCCCACAAATGCCCCCATCAACATAATTCCTTCAACACCTAAATTGAAAACACCGGCACGCTGATTGAACATTTCTCCTAATCCTGCCAGCAATAATGGTGCTGCTAATGGAATTCCTGCTGATATTATTCCAATAATAAAATTAAGAACCATCTTTATCTCCCGATTTCATTAATTTCAATTTGATCATGATCTTTTCTTTAAGAGCAATATTTGAGAAAAATATCTGACTGGATACAATTGCCAGGATAATAAGTCCTTGAATTGCCAGAATAATGGATGCTGGAACCGTAACAGATCTCTGCATCATATCGGCACCAACAATAAGTAATCCGAAAACAGCAGAAGCCGGAATAATTCCAAGAGGATGAAGCCCTCCAAATAATGCTACCACAATTCCACTAAAACCGTAACCAGCGGAGATCGATTCAAGTGCTCTATGATGAACTCCACAAACTTCTATTGCTCCTGCCATTCCGGCAAATCCACCGGAAAGGAGCATTGCCAGTACAAGATAGTTTTTAACATTGACACCAATATATTTTGCAGCCTTTGCTTCTGCTCCGGCAGCTCGTAATCTATAACCAATCGTAGTTTTCCAGAGGAAAATATATACAAAAATTGCTAAGATAACAGCCACGATTATTCCTGCGTGTAATCTGCTTGCCGGGATGATCCTGACCAACCAGGCGTTCTTACTGAGCAATGCGGTCTGCGGGACGCCTGTTCCATATGAAACTTCCTGAGGATCGATCAATGGTCCTCGAATGAGAAACATATAAACTTGAAATGCAATATAATTCAGCATAATCGTACTCAATATTTCATTTACCGAAAGATAGGCTTTCATCCAACCCGAAATTCCACCCCAGATCGCACCTCCAATAAAACTGGCAATGAATACAAAAGGCAAGAGAATATAGGTAGGAAGATTCGGGAACGAGAGCGCTATGAATGTTCCAAAAATCGCTCCGATCATGATCTGTCCTTCACCACCAATATTGATAATTCCACTTCTGAAGGCAA
>DAOUVH010000228.1 GCA_030667725.1 Candidatus Cloacimonadota bacterium
CCAACCGGACATGTATCCATTGCTTTTTGAGCCAATTCATCATTGAATTCTTTATCGATAAGTTCGTGATCGACATTTATCTGAGCTGTGTGACCTCTTCCTTTGAAAACAAACCATGATGGATTATCCGGTTCTTTCTTCCTGCGAATACAGCGTTTACACAAAATGCACCTATTATGATCTATCATTATTTTTGGATTTTTTGCATCTACATCTTTTGATGGAAAAATATATGGAAATTGCGGAACCATCATTTTGTATCTATAGGCAAGAGCCTGAAGTTCGCAGTTTCCGCTTCTTTCACAAGCAGGGCAGAAATGGTTTCCTTCCGCAAAAAGCAATTCAACGATTGTTGCTCTTATCTTTTCTAATTCTTCAGTATTTGTTTCTACAACCATTCTATGAGAAGCTGGTGTAGTACAGGCTGTCATATTTCTACCATCTATTTTGCATGTACAAATACGGCAGGAACCTTGTGGTTTTATTCCTTCATAATGACACAAAGTAGGAATGTATATTCCATTGTCTTTTGCAACCTCAAGTACCATTTTCCCTGCCTCAGCAGAATATTCCTTACCATTTATTGTAATTAATATTTTACTCATGGGCTCCTCCTAAGTTGGGAATTCTATTAGCTGTTTTACAAGATTCCTGAACTGCTGTTTCAAGGTTGAATTCACTTACAAAATCTGTATCTTTGTTAATTTTTTCTTCATACAATTCTCTAAAGTTCTTGATTGTACTTAGGATCGGATTGGCAGCTGTGTGACCAAGACCGCAGCGGTTTGATTTCATCACATTTTCCCAACTGAGCATCTGATCAATATCTTCAGCAACACCATTTCCTCTTAATATTTTTTCTAATTTATTTTTATATTGAATAGTCATTGCTCTACATGGAACACAAGAGCCACAAGATTCTTCGATAAAGAAATTAGTGAAATTGAGGACAATATCTTTGAGAAGATCGCGTTCTTTCCCAATAATGATAAGAGATCCACCGGTTGAAAGATCTTCAAAAGCTAATTTCCTATCAAATTCATTTGGTGCTATACAATTTCCAGAAGGTCCGCCGACTTGAACTGCTTGCACATCTTCTGCTCCGACCATTTGTAGAACATCATTAATTGTAAATCCCCATTCAATTTCATAAACACCGGGTTCTTCACAATCACCGGAAACGCTGATAAGTTTGAACCCTGTGGATTCCAAAGTTCCAAGCGATCTAAACCACTTCGCACCTTTCTCCATGATCTTTGCAACAGAGCATAAAGTTTCCACATTGTTCACAGCTGTAGGTTGCTGCAAATAACCTTTTACTACCGGGAATGGAGGTCGATCACGCGGTTCACCGCGCTTTCCTTCGGCAGATTCCAGAAGAGCGGATTCTTCACCGCAAATATATGCTCCACCCCCAAATTGAATACGAATATCAAAATTGAAATCCTGCTCACCGACAACATTCTTTCCAAGAAAACCTTTCTTCCTCAATTTAACCAATTCATCTTCAAGGTATTTCTCCATGAATTTATATTCATAACGTAAGTACAATATTCCTTCATCAGAACCGATTGCATATCCGGCAATGATCATTCCAGCAAATAGAAGTTCTGGACGCTCTGTAAGGATCACACGATCTTTAAATGTTCCCGGCTCTCCTTCATCAGCATTGCAGAAAACATAGTGTTTTTCACCTTCTGCGTCTCTACAGAAACGCCACTTCATAGCTGTTGGAAACCCGGCACCACCTCGTCCACGCAGATTAGATTGCCTTATTTCCTCAATAACATCTACCGGACTCATAGAAACCGCTTTCTTGATAGCCTCTCCATCTCCAATAACCGTATCTTTAGTTAGGATCGGTCCTTCCTTCAAGATATTAGAATTAACTTCAGTTCCGATCAGATCTTCAGTATCATAATCATTCTTCATCCCTCTCACGATTTTTTTTACTTTCTCTGTCGTAAGTTTCGTGAAAACACGTTGATTAATAATGGCGGAAGGTTCCTGATCGTTCATTCCGATGCAGGAAGTATTGAAAAGACCAATCCTTCCATCTTCAGAAACTGAACCAAATTTACATCCAACTTCTTCTTCGAAAGCCTTGGCGATTTCCTCTCTACCCATCATTTCGGCTACTGCACTATCATTAAGATAAACGGTATATTTACCGGTTGGTGTTTGAGATAAAAAATGATAGAATGATAATGTCTGCACCACATCAACAGAAGAGTAATTAATCGCTTTTGCAATTACCTTTACAGCCTTTTCCGAAACGCAGCCGCATTGCATCTGAACATCGATAAGAATATCCATTAATCTTGTCGGATCATTGTTGTATTTGGCAAGAATTGCATCAAGATCGTTACATTCACAAGTGCAATTATCGTTGTTGGAAAATTCTGGATTCCGGGATTGTTTATTATCCACAATCAACCTCCTTTACTCTACTTTTTTATTGCTAAATTATAAGTGGTAAAATTCTAATTGAGAATTGGTTGTCAAATAGAATTTTTTGTCACATTGTTTTTGATTATCATTCTCATAATGCAAATTACGCATCTCATTTTATTTTATGCTTTTATGAATCTTAAAGCAATGGAATTTTCCATTAATTTAATATAACTTTTATTTATAATAAATCTTGACGCTAATAATATACTGAAAAGATATTCTTTCAGTATTAATTTATGGATGATTGAATGTATAAAATAAAAATAAATGGTATAGTTCAGGGTGTTGGGTTTCGCCCCTTTATCTACAAACTTGCAATTGAGCAGGAATTAACGGGTTTTGTTTTAAATTCTACAAATGGTGTTCAAATTGAAGTTGAAGGTGATAAGAACTCACTTGATCATTTTATTTATAGAATAAAAAATGAACTTCCTCCAGCAGCAGAAATAATTGAATTTCAAGTTGAAGAATTACCTGATAATAATTATAAAACTTTTGAGATCAGGATGAGCTCAAGATCAGAAGGTTCAACTCTGATATCACCAGATCTAGCCGTTTGTGATGATTGTATAAATGAATTTAATGACCCTGATGATCCCCGGTTTCAATATGCATTTATTAATTGTACAAATTGCGGACCTAGATATTCAATTATAGAAGATACTCCTTATGACAGACCTGTGACCTCAATGAAGAGTTTTGCAATGTGTGATTATTGCAA
>DAOUVH010000179.1 GCA_030667725.1 Candidatus Cloacimonadota bacterium
AAGTTTAATTGATCTGATCACAGAGGGATGAGTAGGTTTATAATAATCGGAAATCGATTGATTATCCCTATCCACTGCCAGTGTATATTGGATCAGGTCATTAGTTCCAATGCTTAGAAAATCACATTCTTCAGCAATGGAATCTGAAGTTAAAACTGCTGAGGGAATTTCTATCATTGCACCAATCTTCATCTCTGCATTAAAAGGAATTCCAGCAGTGCTTAACTCATTGCAGCACAGTTTAATAATTTCCTTCACATTAAGTAATTCATCAACGCCGGATATCATGGGAAACATTATCTTGATATTTCCTTTGATATTTGCACGCAAAATGGCCTTTATCTGCTGTTTGAATATCGGAATATTCTGCAAAGATATTCTAATACCACGGCAGCCCAGATTGGGATTTTCTTCGTAAGCAATATTTAAAATATTTGAGAGTTTATCGCCACCAACATCGATAGTACGAATTATGACTGAATTAGGTAGGGACTGCTCTGCAATATTCTTGTAGATTTCATATTGCTCTTCTTCGGTAGGGAGATCTTCACGATCTATGAACAGAAATTCCGTTCGGAAAAGACCAATTCCGTCACTTTTGTATTTTAAGACCTGATCGATCTCCTGCGGTATTTCTATATTACTCATTAATTTAATCTTTTTCCCATCTTTGGTTATGGGTTCTACATCAATCAATTTAAGAAGTTCTTTACAAATATTCTGCTCTTCTTTATAAATCGCTTTATACTTTTCTAATACACTTTTTGTTGGAGAAATAATTACAAAATCGTTATTGCCGTCTATAATTAGATCGACTCCATCATTAATATTCCCTAATAGTCCAAGTGTGTTTACTAACATTGGAAGATTCATTGAACGGGCGATAATGCTGCTATGCGAATTCCTACTACCTCTTTCAGTACATAATCCCTGAATGTTTTTCTCAAAAACTTTTGTTACAAAGGAAGGTGAAATGTTCTCCATTATCAAAATTGAATTGTCATCTACATCTTCTAGTACATCTTTTCTTTCATCCATGATGTGACTTAATAATCTGTAGGCTACATCTTCGAAATCATTTACTTTGTGAGAAAGATACTTATTACTCATGCTGCTGAAAATACCTATAGCCTCATTGAAATATGTATTTATGGCCTGTTCTAAAGTAATGAGTTCATCAGAAATCAGCTTTGAAATCCTGTTTTTGAACTCAGGATCTAGTAAGATCATTTTATGGGATTCTAAAATATCTCTGTTTTCCTTTGAGTAAGCATAATCTTGTATAAGTTTGTCTAGTTCTTTAATTACAAAATTAACATCTTCATTGAAGCGGGAAAGTTCAATTTTTACTTCATTTCTATGGATCTTTTTGCGTTCGATATGCAATTCATGCTTTTTGATGATCTTTGCCTTACCGATTGCAACTCCGTTTGAAACCGAATTCCCTTTGATCTTCTTCACTTTACTTATTCTTCTCCAAATTTGGTTGCGAACATTTCAGAAATTTCTTTTATTAAGAATTCTTCATCAACACCATCAGCAACTAATTCTAGCTCCGAACCATATTCTGCTGCCAACGTCATTACACCCATAATACTTTTACCATTAATTTCCATATCTGATTTCATTATTTTGAAATCTGATCTATATTTTGTAGCAGCCTTCACGATCATCGTAGCAGGTCTGGCATGCATTCCAAGTTTATTAACTATCTTTATGGTTTTTCTTATCATAATTTTGAAATCCTAATTCGTTATTCCTTTTTTTCAATCTTATTTTCACGTATCTTTGCTTTTCTGGTAAGATCTTCCTGTAGTTTATTAGTATATTCTTTTGCAGCATCGTAACCAAATAATTTAGAAATATGGTTCATAGCAACAACCTCAATGATGACTGCAATATTTTTCCCGGGAGAAATTGGAAGATAAATGATGGGAACCTTGTTTCCAAGAATCTCTACAAAGTTATCACTTAGTCCAATCCTTTCATAATCCATGTTATCTTTCCACGGCATTAGTTCGACCTGAACATCGATTCTTTTCTTCATTCGAACAGCTTGTATCCCAAACATTTTTGCAACATCAATAAGCCCAATCCCTCTTACTTCCATGAAATGCCCATAATCATTCATTCCACAACCTACCAGGATATCTTCTTTTGAAGTTATCTTAACAACATCATCAGTAATGATGCGTTGACCCCGTTCTACAAGTTCCAACGCACATTCACTTTTACCGATCCCACTTTTACCAGTTAAGAGAATTCCAACACCAAAAACATCAACAAGTGTTCCATGAATTGTTTTTGATTGGGCAAAAATGCCTTGGAGGAATATTCGTAGAGAATTAAATAATTTATCTGTGGATAATCTTGATGAAAAAATTGGGATATTCATTTCATTAGCAAGAAATTCAATTTGTTTTGGAATAGAAAGACCTTTTGTAATAATAATAGCAGGAATGTCATAAACAAGTGTTTCTTTGATATTATTATATAAATCTTTTTCTTTTAATGATTGCAGATAACTGATCTCTGTTTCACCAAGTATTTGTATTCGGTTATAATCAAATCTATCAAAATAACCTGTTAATGCAAGTCCTGGTCTATTTAGGAAGGAAGTTGTAATATCACCTTGCATTGTATTTGGATGAGTTATCAACGAAAGTGAAAGATCTTTTTTCTTTAGCTTATAAAATTCTTTTACGCTTATTTTTTTCATATTCCCTACTTTTATAGTGAGCCCGATCCCGTCAAGTGGAACGGGCTCTAACAATTAACGTTATGGTTCTATCAACTTATAATGTTCTTCATCCTTTTTTACTAAAACATTAACCCTATCAGTTTCCAAATTCTTAAATACCAAATACATATCATTTATATTATCGAATTTTTCCAGCGCATCGTCAACTGTTAAATTCTCGGCTAAAATTCTTTTTATCTTTATTCTTTTCTTACCTTCATTTCTTTCAATAAGATCTGCATAGACAAAATGAAGATTTTCTTTCAGGCTTTTCTTATTGTGATCTGCCCATTTATCCTTCATCTTCTTGATCTGCTGCTCCATTTTGTCAACAGCATTATCAATTGCTAAATACATATCTTTTTCAATCGCTTCACATTTCAAGTTATGCTTTGGTGCATGGACAATCAATTCAACTTTGTTCCCATTCTTTTCTAATGAAAGAATAAAATGAGCTGTGATAATATGATCAAAGTACCTTTCCAGTTTCGAACAGGAACCACCAACATGATCTCTAATCGCATTTGTTAGGTCGAAATGACGAGCAGTAATTGTGATTTGCATAATTGCCTCCTTTATTAATGCTGCAGGAATGGAAAATATCCTACAGCTATTTGTTTAAGATCTTCTTTGCTTGCTCTGCATGGTAGGAACTGCGTACAAGAGGAGCAGATTCAATAAGCTTAAAGCCCATTTTCATACCCTCATTTTTGTAATGAGCAAAAGTATCAGGATGAATATATTCTACAACCGGATAATGTTCTTTTGTCGGAGCCATATACTGCCCAATTGTGATAATATCCACATCAACTTCACGCAATTTTCTCATCAGTTCAAGCACTTCAATTTTTGTCTCTCCAAGTCCAACCATGAAACCGCTTTTTGTAAGTATGGAACTATCAATGTTTTTAGCTGTTTGAAGAACTTTCAACGACCGCTCAAAATCCGCCATTGGGCGAACAGCTCCGTAAAG
>DAOUVH010000213.1 GCA_030667725.1 Candidatus Cloacimonadota bacterium
CCCATTCCTTAGTAGTAAGATAAATATCGGCACCAACAAGAGTAGATGAATCAAGGAAATATGGATTCGTGAAATTGAAACTGAAATTTGAAGTCGTACTACCAAACTCCCATTTTATACCACTTTGCCAGGAGTTCCCAAACAGATTATTATGAGATACTGCAAGCTGTCCCACAAGACCGTCTTGACTGTTCAAGGCAATACCGCCATTGGCACTTCCAGAAACTTTATCGCTAACATTTATCACAAGGTCAACATCACCATTCTGGTTAATTACATCAGGATTGCTCAAATGAAGATCAGGTTCAAAAAATCCCATATTGTAGATATTCTGCTGACTTTTCATGATCTTGGATTGTTGAAAATAATCTCCCGGAGAAATAACAAGCTGTCGACGGATAACTTTTTCCTTTGTCTTACGATTTCCAGTTATAGAAATTTTTCTTACCTTTGCTCGATTATTTTCGTTAATATTTAATTGAATGTTAATGATTTTATCGGATTTTTTTAATTCGTGATCAAAGCTAGCATAAATATAACCTTCTTCGTAATACATGTTTGTAACAGAGCCAAGCTGCATGTTGAATTTTTCTAGATTGAACACTTCTTCATTTTTGAATTTGAATTGAGAAATTATAAGCTCATCAGTAAATCGGTCATTTCCTTCAACAGAAATATCACCAAAGAAAAACTGATTACCCTCTATCAGATAGAGATCGATAACAAAGCTATCTTCAACTAATTTCTTATCCCAGGAAATAATACGGGCATCAGTAAATCCTTTTTTATTATAATAGTTAATTAAAATATTAAGATCTTCATCAAATTTTTCTTTTTCGAATTTTCCGGATCTAAAGAGGCTTGCCTTTTTTGTTTTTAATTTTCCTAGGAGTGTTTTGGCCCGGATTTCTTTGTTTCCATGGATTCTGATATTTTTGATTGCTACTTTAGAACCTTCATTTACCTCTATTAAAATTTTAGTACGATTCCCATCCAATTCTTCAATTTTAAAAGCAACATCAGCTAGATGATACCCTTTTATTTTATATTCATCAGTAATTGTTTTATTTACTTCCGAAGCCAGGAATGGAGACCAGTAACTTCCCTTTTTCAAATTGATCAGATCTCGTATGTTTTTATCAGATAACTTCTTATTTCCAGAAAGTTCAATCTCTTCTACAATAGGATATTCCTCAACAAAGATTGAAATCGAAAGACCTTGCGGAAGCTTCTCTTTTTCTATTCGGATATCTTTGAAAACACCAAGTTGATATAGATTATTAATTGATTCAGAGATATCATCAGAATTATAATTTCCACCAACTTCAAATAAAATAAGCGAGCGTATCAATTCTGTTTCAATGTTCTCATTCCCAGATGTTTTAATATCCAAAATCAAACTATTTTCCGCATTCAACAGAATTCCAATAGCCAAAATCATTATAATAAAAAGAATTTTTTTCATTTATCCTCCGTCCTTTCAGAACGGCACCAATTATATTTTATCGATCTTCGAGTAAAGTTTTTTTCAAATAAATATTAAATGGAATACATAAATAGAAAATTCTTGACGTTAAAAAGGAGTTTTCGAAATTCGAGAATTGTTGGGGCATTAGCTCAGTTGGGAGAGCGCATGACTGGCAGTCATGAGGTCAGCGGTTCGAGCCCGCTATGCTCCACCAGTCTTCGTTTGAGCGAAGTGAAAACGAAGACTGTCACGGCGAAATTTTAATAAAGTCGAATAAAGCTAAATTGATAATAATTTTGTTCAGACTCCAACAGGGCAAGTAATCTTTGTATTAGTGTTCAAAAGACGATTGGTATTTAAACTTACTTTTCATTTTTTATTATAAACTATTTGTATATGATACCAATTTTTTCGACATCGTGTGGAATAAAAAATGCATTTAAATTAAGAAGTAAAAAAGTATATAGCGAGGGGAATGATGAAAAAAATATTGAAAGTATCATTTTTGTTTTTTGTGTTGTTTCATTTATTAAGTTGTGCTACTCCAAATGAACCGGCGTCTGTGGAAGGAAAACTGAATATTGAACACCATTTTGAAGTATTTGGCTATGCCATGGATATTTCTGTTTCTGATTCATTTTTGTATATTGCAGAAGATCAGGCAGGATATACGATATATGATCTTAATTCAAACGATATGATATCACATCACGAGAGTTTCATAATGGAAACCGATCCGATCATGTATGAAAATGTTCGTGGAATCTCAGTTTTTGAAGATGAAGATCTCCTTTTTGTTTACGACCAATCTGGAAGTCCACCCAGCATTGTTGGATTTGACATGACTGATAAAACAGATCCCACATATCTTTTTCTCTTATCAGGGAATACAGGTAGTGTTATTCATCTTGAACCTGATATCAGCCTTGGTGGAGGTGTTATTCTTTACTGGACAAGTAGCGTGTTCTTTAATTTTAGCAGTTCCGATAATTCATGGCAAGGTTCAATTGCTTATGCATTTCAGAATTCTGTTGGAGGATTTGATATTGATGCAAGTAATATCTATCTTGCAGCTGAACAACTTGGTTTTCATATAGTAAACAAAAGTAATGGAGGTGTCATCAGTACAACTGATACGGAAGGTGAAGCATTAGATGTAAAGATAGTTGACAATTACGCAATAGTGACCTTAAGACAAGCTGGCTTTGCTGTCTATGATATTTCTAATGTTTCAAATCCAACTCTTGTTCGCCAAAAAGAAACTAATGAGTACATTTATACTATAGATATTGAAGATAATAATATGGTTTTAGGAAGTCACAGTGGTGGAGTATATCTTTATGATATTTCAGATATCACAAACCCTGTGCTTGTGGGAAATATAGATTCAGACAAAATTGGCTATACTTATAAGGCTGTTATACGAAATAATAAAATCTATGCCTCCACACGACAGGGTGTTTACGAAATTGGAATTGATTGATAATAGATGGGAGGAAGTTTGAAAAAATACAGTATTATTTTGTTGGTTTTATTTTTAGGAGTAAATGCCTTCGCAGAATGGGTAGACATTGCCGAAAATTCAGAACAAAAGCTATTTGATCATAGCTCATTCGGGAAAGAATATACTGAAGTCAATTTTACATTGAATGGCTATAATGTTGAAACGATCAGAGCGAATGAGACAGACTATCAGAAAATATCATATTGGAACGAAGGTAACTCATTAGAAGTTGGCAAACCGGATCTTCCCAAATTTACCAGATTGATCTCAATCCCGGATGAAGGATCCGTCAGTTTTGAAATTATTTATACAGAAGAAGAGATCGTTAAAGATATAAATATTTATCC
>DAOUVH010000096.1 GCA_030667725.1 Candidatus Cloacimonadota bacterium
ATAGAGAAATCGGAATGGGCAACAATTAAACAAATTTCTGAAAATCTAAAACGCATTGTATTAAAAATGCCCGATATACCCGAGAAGCATATGATAATGGGCATGTTTTATTTTGTAATAGAAAAATTATCACTTTCTAAAAAGAGATTTGAGAAAGCATTGAAAAAGGCTATTACCGGTAGTTTGAGAATAGAAATTCTAATCAATTTGTGTCGTACTTTGCTTTCTTTGAATAAGATTGAGGAGATGGGTGAATATATTAAGGAATTAGATGGATATACACTTCCTGAGGAAAAAGAAATTTGTTATATTACTCATAAAGGACTTTATTATGGATTTAGTGGCAGTTTGGATGAAGGTATAAATATTATTGAGGATTATTTGCAAAATATTAAAACTCAAAACAATCCAAACTATTTTATCAGGTTAGGAAGGCTTCATAATGCGCTCGGTGTTCTTTATAGAAATGAAAGACTTTTAGATGAAGCTGATAAAAACTTTGAAACTGCTAGAAAGATCTGGGAGAGAATAAGCTATAAACGTCAGCTTGTTGCAGTTTATAATAATATTGGAGATGTTGCTTTAACAAAAGGTGATACAAATAAAGCTTTTAAAAACTTTAAGAAAGCAAAAAACATCTCTGAACAGATCGATTCAAAACGTTATGGTGTACTGGTTCTTCTTAATCAGGGAGAAGCACATATTAAACTTGGCAATTTTACTATTGCAGAGAATTTCTTGAATAAAGCATACGTTTCTTCAAAAGAACTGGAAACAAAACCATTCTACAAATCTATCATTAATAATCTGGCAATAGCAAAAAGTAAGATTAAGAATTTCAATTATTATTATAAGTTTATTAAAGAGCATGTTCCGAATCTAATAAATGGGGAAATATATAAAGTTACACCATTAACAAAAACATTTTTCTATTATCTGTATGAGATTGGCGATTATGAGATGATAGAAAAAATGTTAAAAAAATCCGAAGATTTGTTCTTTGAAAGTCATGAGCATGAATTCTATTATCAAATGCTTGGTTTTCTTAAGATAAGTAAAACAGATTATGCTGCCGGACTCAAAATAATTGATAAAGCATTTACCTACTCAAAACAGAATAAAAGTGATTATGCTCAAACGATCAATAGTATTCGCCTTTCTGAATGTTATGCAGGTTTGGGACAAACAGCAAAAGCAATGTCAGCTTGTCATAAAGCTGAAGAACTTTGTGAAAAAAATAACTTCAGATACTGGGAAACAGTTTTGAAGATTAAAAAAATAAAAATTCAACTCCTCGATGGGAACGTGAATTTAAGGATCTTATTACGTAATCTTATAAAGATGATAGCGTACTTAAAAGGGAATCAGCTTTTTTTATTGGAAACAGAAGTGTATGGACTTATCCTTCAAATATATGCTTACTTGAATATGAAACGTAAAGCCAAATTATTCTTTGATAGGTACAAACAATCAATTAAAGAAGCTGCAGCAAGACTTTCCAAACATGATAAGGAATTATATTATAGGAAAACTAAATACTACTTAATGAACTATACAGGATTACAGACCATAAAAATTCAACCTCGTTTCACGGAATCAACAGAAAAATGGCAGGATGAATTGTATGATATTCTGAAATTGAGAGATACATCTCGAATGAAATTCTTCATTGATAAGACAGTATCAAAATTACTCGCACCAGATTATTATGCAATAATATTGAAAGATGAAATTGAGAAAAGTAAAGAACCTTTCTTAAAACTCAATGTAGAGACAGAATACCTCTATTCAGATAAAATGTTAACACACATTCAAGAATCCCTAACTAGAAATCAAGTGATCTCCAGGAAGATAAATAAAGCTCATATCTTATTTATTCCATTAAAGATCAAGACTGCTGAAGTTGGATGTTTAGTACTGGCAGATAAGGGTGAACTTACCTATCAACAAAAAGAAATTGAGATTGTTAGAAATCTTAGATTACACTTAACTTCCATTCTAATCCGTATAGATGAATTTGCTACTTTAAACAAAGATATGGAATCGATGTCAAAATTAATTGATACTACTAGAAAATTCTTTGCTATACTCAATTTGGATAAATTGGAGCAGGAGGTTGTGGCATTTACGTTGGATTTCACAAGCAGTACACGTGGATTTCTCATCAAAAAGGACCTATATGAAAATTATACTTATAAAGTAGCAATGGATGATTCAAAACACATCTTGAATAATTATGTATATATCAGTAAAAGCATTTTAAGTGAAGTTCAAAGAATAAAACAACCCATATATATTGCAAACGCGAAGGAAGAAAATATCTTTAGTAATAATGCTGATCTTAGTGCGGATATCTTATCAATCTATTGTGCTCCTCTAATTGTTGATGCTAATATTTATGGTTTCCTTTATCTGGATAATCTTAACGCTGAAAAAAGCGAAATGGGAATAAATCCCAATTTTATGAAATTAATGCTGACCCAGATATCTACAGCTATTAAGAATGCACAGCAATATGAATTGTTAACATTGACCAATAAAGAGATCAGCTCACTTGATGATCTGAAAAAAGATTTTATTAATATTGTTTCTCATGAGCTGAAAACTCCACTCGTAGCAATGCACGGATATGCAAAACTCTTAGATAAGGCGAAGCTTCCTAAAAAAGAGAAAGAGATCGTAAGATCGTTATCTACCAGCACACAGAAATTAGACACTACCATTAATGACATTATAAACTTTAATAAATATCAGATGTTAAAGAAGCTGCATAAGGAGAAGATCAATATTCTTGACCTCCTAACAGAATTGAAAGAAGAAGGTGAAAGCATTTCAGCAAAAAGGAATATGATCTTCAAGTTGGAAGTAGAATCTACGCTTCAGAAAGTAAATGTCAATTGGAATTCCTTTTATTTAATGATGTTCAATATTGTTCATAATGCTATACGCTTTACAAAGGATTTTGGGACGATAACTATAGGTGCAAGGCATTCCGCTTTTCAACAGGAAGAAATTGACGGAAAAGAGAGTTTGATAGTTTATGTTAATGATAATGGAATTGGCATTCCGGAAAAAGAGCATGAAAAAATATTTCAAAAATTCTATGAACTTACAGATATTATTTCACACAGTTCCGGAGATATTGAATTTCATTCCAGCGGGTTGGGGCTTGGTCTTTCCACAGCTAAGTTAATTGCAAATCTTCACAATGGAAAGATCTGGGTAAACAGTAAGGAAAATGAAGGAACTACTATTTTTGTTGTAGTACCTTTTAAATAATAAGGAAAAACATGAAATCATTAATGAATATATTTAATCGCAAATTAAAGTGGAAACAACATAGTTTCACTAACATAGTTGCATCTGGTGAAAGAATTGTAGTATTTTGCCCGGAAGATTCATATAAAACATCTACATTATTATCGCATATCTTAAGCTGGAAGGATCATTTTAAACAAATATCAATCATACTTCCGGATTATGATCATACTTTTTTTAAGAGGATACATCAGGACGAAACCACAACATACTTTAATATTAATACTGACGTAAAACCCTTTAATAATGCCGTTATTTTCAACTTTAATTCAGTTAAGAAAATTCGTAAGGTTCTAGATCATTGCAAGAACTCAACCATATTGGATATTAATAATCCAGCGAACTTGCAGTTTATTCCTACCCCAAATGACCCAGTAGATCTTCTTAAGAAATTTGCGGATTTTTTTGATTTTTCATGGGAGAGATATCAATTTAACATTGAGATTTCGAAATCTGAATTAATGGTCGCAAAGCATCAGCTTATTAAAAACAGATTTAAAAACTTCATTCTGGATTTCAGTAATGATATCTCTGCGAAGATGATAGAGAAGATCGTTCAATTAATCAAACATGAGTTCTCAGCTAATATTTATTTTACCGGTAAGAGAATTCACGATAAAGATTTTATTAATATTGAAGAAATTCAAGTTGCAAATTTACTGGAGTTGTATTGTCTGGCAAAAGTTAGTAACATGCTGATAACTGATAGAATGGAAATTGCCGGAGTTTTTGCAGATATTGATGTAGATCTGATCTTTTTAGGAACGAATTTTGGCAGCAGTCTATTAAAATGTGTTGAACAGAATAATATTACTGAAATGAAAAATGTAATACAAGATATATTGAATAAATAATTATTCTTGAGGTATTAATGAAAAAAATTATTATTTTAAGCTTAATTTTAGTTTTTACAGCTATGCTGGTTGCAGACCAAAGAGAAGATCTGCAATTTGCTGTTGGACTTTATAGAGATAAAAACTATGAATTAGCAAAGGTTGAACTTAAGAAATTCCTCATTAATTATCCACAAAGTGAGGTAGAATCAGACATCAAATTCCTACTCGGAAATATCTATCTGGCGGAAGAAGATTATAATAATGCTGAGAAGTATTTTAGTGAGTTATATTCAACCTCTACCCATCCGTCAATCCGTGCAGAAGTTGCATTAGGACTGGGTCAGAGCAGATATTTCCTAAACAAACTTAAGCTGGCAAAAACTGTTTTCCAGAAATTCGTGAGTGACCATTCTGATAATCAATTAGCATGGAAAGCATTTTATTATCTTGGCAAGATCGATCTTCTTGAGAATGATTTTGATAGTGCATTAATAAATTTGGAAAAGGCACTTTCGTTGAGTAAGAGTACGATAATTCTATCTGCAGTACTGGAATTGAGAATTGCTCAGGATAAACTTGCGGATATCGATGAAATTGCTAATAATATCATACAAAAACCTGATTCTGAGAATAAGTACAGAGCTATTTTATTATATCATAACTACAATCTTTCTCATGGAAGAAATAATAAAATATTTTCTATCGGCTTAGATATGTTACCTTCTACTTCTCAATATTATGAAAAATACAACTTGGTTTTAGGAACAGCTTTCTATGAAGCTGGAAGATTTGATGAAGCGATAGAAAGATTGAAGAAACTGAATTCAGAGAAAGCACAATACTATTCTGCATTATGTTATTATGAATTACATAACGAGAAAAAAGCCAAAAATATCTTGAATGAATTAGTGAATTCTACAGATGATCAAATTAGCTCAAATAGTACTTTCTATCTTGCAAAAATTGATAATAACATTAAAATACTCCAGAAATTTATTGATGATAATGCTGGTCATAAATTTACTCCAGTTGCCTATTATCAGCTGGGATACAACAGTTTTAAAAATAACGAATATAGTAATTCATTGTCCTTTTTTTATGAAGCCAGAAGAACTGGAAATGCTATTGGAAATGAAGCTTATAATTCCATTAAAGAAAATACATTCTATCTGATTGCAGAATCAAATTTTCTGAATAATAACAAAACAGATGCTCTTAAAGAATACGAAATTTATCTTTCTGTATTTCCTCAGGGAGAATTTGCTGAC
>DAOUVH010000222.1 GCA_030667725.1 Candidatus Cloacimonadota bacterium
AAGATATCTATATCATCCAGGTGCGGTCCGGCAAGGCTTCTTTCCTGATGTTTTTCCTGTTCCTCAATTCTCAACAAATGATCCATTAAATTATTGAAAATCTCATCAGTAGTATTAGGGAAAGAATATTTGTAACATGCACTCAATTCTTCACTGGCTCCGCTGATATCCCCATAATACTTTTCTAACAAAGGAGTGAACTGAGCCAGGTAGTTTAACCTGAATTCAATTATATTTGTCCCCATTTGTGCAAATTGCTCATCCCATACTCTTTTTTCCTTACTTGAATAATCTGTTTTAAACAGAGCGTTACGTTGTTTCAATATCCTTTTGTAGGTTCTTATTAATTCGATATATTCAAAAGAGTATTGTGAAATTGCTTGATCAACAAAATTTCTACGGTAAACAGGTGAACCAGCAATTATCTCAATATCATTGGGGGAAAAATATACAACTTTCAAATATTTGTAAAGATCGCTAATTCTTGCTATGTTCACGCTATTGATCTTAATTATTTTTTTTGATCTATCTGAAGCAGCTTCGTAAAAATGCGATTTATTTTGGATAATAAAATTAGCTTCAATACGAAAAAATGCTTTTGAGAAATTTATCAGCTCCAGGTCTCTACTAGTCTGAAAAGATTTCCCAAAAGCAAAAAATGATATTGATTCCAAAAGGTTGGTTTTACCAATTCCATTTTCACCAAGAATTAGTGCACCTTTTGGATCAAAATTTATAATAAGGTTCGAATAATTTCGAAAATTCTTTAATTTAAGTGATGATATCAGCAACCTAAACTAACCGTAATGGCATCAATAAGAATCTTGCTGTGAAATCTTCTTTTGTTTCAGTATTAAAGAAAAGCGCAGGTTCATTAGATTTACCCATTCTGATCTCGATTTCATCTGATTCTACAACAGAAAGTATTGCAATTAGATATCTATAATTAAAAGCGATTGTTAAAGGTTCTCCGGAATATTTAAAGCTTTCAAGTTTTTCATTCGCCTCACCCTCTTCACGTTTCACACTATTAATTGTAAGTGAGTTGTCTGCAATATCAAGTTTTACTTTAAAAGTCTCTTCAGAGGCAAGAAGTGATACTCTTTTTACAGCTTCGCGTAACTTTTTCTTATCAATAACAAGAACATTGTTATTATTTGTTGGTATTGCTTTCGTATAATCTGGAAATCTTCCTTCTATAATATGAGTGAAGATCGTATAGTTCCCATAAACGAACATCACACGATTTGATTCAATTAGAACTGAAATTTCAGGAAGATCATCAGTGATAATTTTATCGAGGAAAAGAAAACCTTTTGTTGGAATAATTTGCTCAACTGGTTGCGGAAGATCTATTTGCTTATTTAGTT
The DNA here is from genome assembly GCA_030667725.1 of Candidatus Cloacimonadota bacterium. The sequence continues at coordinate 1,371 of DAOUVH010000222.1, forward strand.
TAAACTCAGCTATTTTCTTACCATCAGTAGCAACCATCAATTGAGAATCTGCTGCCATCTTCCAGAAAATACCTGAAAATATGGGACGGTTTATTTCTGAAGAAACAGCAAAGTGAGTGTTATCAATCATCTTTTTAAACATTTTAGCATCTAAAGTAATTACGTTAGCTAAATCTTTTACTGGTACAAGTGGGAATTGACTACTCTCAGCACAGAGCAAACTAAATTTAGATTGTTCGCAATGTATTTTCAGAGTGTCTTCATCCATAAGGAAATGGACCATGGATCCAGGTAATGAATTTATAATCTCATTGAGATTTTTTGCAGATATTGCAGCTTTACCACCTTCAGAAATATTTGCTTCAAATTCAACAACAACAGTTATTTCAAGATCTGTAGCAGTAAATTTTAAGATATTATTCTGTTCATCGGCCTCTATTAGATAATTAGTAAGAATCGGCATTGTATTCTTACTTGGTACAATATTATAAAGAAATTGGATCTGAGCTAGTAAATCTACCTTTTCAATAGAAAATTTCATATTATCCTCTTTGCTTTTTTTATATTTGTTAACTTAATAAAAAATAGATAAAATAAAAGCAAGAATTTTTTCAATTCTTGCTTTTATTTGCTTAACACTTTTTTACTTAACAGCGTCTTTAAGTTTTTTACCAGCTTTGAAAACTGGAACTTTACGTGCAGGTATTTGAATTTTAGCTTTTGTTTGAGGATTAACACCTGTACGAGCGTTTCTGTGGTTTACTTTAAAAGTACCAAAACCTACTAATGATACTTTATCACCTTTTTCCAATGCAAGTGTAATTCCATCAATTACAGCATTTAAAGCAAGACCTGCTGCTTTTTTTGTTACACCAGCTCCTTCAGCAATTTTAATAACCAAATCTTGTCTGTTCATTCATATCCTCCTTTATTTATTGGGTTAACAAACATGCATTTAGTTTTTCCTTTTACAAAAAATCTTGTCAATAAAAAAAACTACAGATAGCCATTTTTAAAGGGTTTTTATGACTTTTGATATAATATTACGTGTTATTATTATGTATAAAACGTTTACTAACCCCTTGATATATATACCGTTATATTTAACTCCACACTATACTCTTGAAAATAAAGAACTTTTATCATTTATTTTTTTATATCGCATTTCCTTTATTATTAACTATTTCTGAAAAACAGCTTTATTGAATACTTATCAGTTCATGAATTCTAATTATAATCTTCTTACCTTTAACTGTTGCATCATCAATGTATCTTGCTTCTATTTTGTCTTTAACTTGTTCATAAGTACTATCACTGATAATGATATTATTTGTAGTTTCGTAATCCCTTGTTAATCCCTCTACCCTGGCACCTGCATTCATATTATCACCTATTGCAGTATAATCAAATATCTGTTCTGAACCCAAATTACCAACAGTTACAACACCTGTATTAATGCCAATCCCCATTTCAAAGGGATCCCTATTCTCCGATTCCCATTTCTCTTGAAGCTCATCCATCCTCTGTCTCATTTCTATAGCTGCTTTACAGGCATACAACGCATGATCCTCAAGATCAACCGGTGCACCAAATATTGCAACGATCTCATCTCCAACAAATTTATCAAGAGTTCCCTTATTTTCAGTTATGATATTAACCATTTCAGTCAAATACTCTCGAAGAATTTCAACTGTCTCTTTTGGAGTATGACTTTCTGTATAAGGCGTAAAATCTACTATATCAGAATATAGTACAGTTAACTCTTTTTGAACACCACCATATTCAAGCTTTTTGGGATCTCTAATAAGCTCTTCAACAAGTTCTGGGGCAATATACTGCCCGAAAGCCTGCTTGATAAATTTTCGTTCCCTTACT
>DAOUVH010000123.1 GCA_030667725.1 Candidatus Cloacimonadota bacterium
ATCTGACCATCTTCACATTCAGGACATTTTATTCCAATTGTGAAAGGTTCTGTATGTTTACATTTTGGAAAGTTTGAGCAGGCAATGAATTTACCAAATCTGCCGTCCTTTAGAATAAGGTCTGAACCACATTTAGGACACTTTTTATCAAGAGTTTTTGGTTTCACAATTTCGATCTTTCCATTTTCACTTCTTGTAAAATTCTTAATATTTTTGCACTCGGGGAAATTGGAGCATGCTAAAAACTGACCATTTCTTCCCCACTTTAAAACCATAGAACTTCCACATTTATCACATTTAACATCTGTTTCTTCCACCGCACTCTTTTTTGCTTCTTTAATATCCACTTCGGAGATCAATATGTTTAGAGATTCATAATACTGTTTGAGAAGATTGTGCCATTCTACCTCTCCATACATAACTTTATCGAGGCTATCTTCCATGGCAGCCGTAAATTCCACATTGAAGAATTCATGAAAATTTGAAACAAGAAGTTTATTAACTGTTAATCCCAATTCTGTAGGATGGAATCTTTTTGTTTGAAGAAGTACGTATTTTCTCTGTCTAATCGTATTGGTTATGGCTGCATAGGTTGATGGACGCCCGATCCCTTTTGATTCCAATTCTTTTATTAGCAGGGCTTCCGTATATCTTGCAGGTGGTTTTGTAAAACTTTGTTTTGAAGAAGTTTCCTTTGATTTCAGAATGTCTTCTTCTTTATAACTATTAGCAATTTTCTCACCTAATATAACTTTAGTATGTGGAAATACTTCTAAAAATCCTTTATTCTCAATTGAACTTCCACTTGCACCAAATACCGCATCACCAATCTTGATAATTAGTTCTTTATTATTCATTTTCACAGGTAACATCTGCGTTGCAATAAACTTTTGCCAGATCATCGTGTACAAATTGATTTGATCTTTTGTTAGATATTGTTTTATACTTTCCGGAGTATTAAAACAATTTGTTGTTCTTATCGCCTCGTGAGCATCCTGAGCAGAATTTTTATTCTTAAAATATCGCGGCTTCAAATTCAAACTATTTTCACCAAACCGTTCTGAAATTAATTTTCGTGAATTATTTACAGCTTCAGATGAAACTCTGAGAGAATCTGTACGCATATAGGTGATCAGACCAACAGAACCTTTATCAAGTTCGATACCTTCATAAAGCTGCTGAGCAACCATCATAGTTTTCTTTGCAGAGAAGTTTAATATCCGTGCTGCATCCTGCTGTAACGTACTTGTGATATACGGTGGTCCAGGATTAATGGTTTTTACAGATTTCTTGATCGATTCGATAATATATTCATCTTTTTTTATAGCATCCAGAAGTACTTTTGATTCCTTTTCAGTTTTGAAGTCTGGTTTCTTATCCATCCATTTCTTCAGAGATGCTTTGAATTCCGGTAGGTTATCTTTATAAAGCATAGCATAAACGTTCCATGATTCTACCGGTTTAAATTTATTGATAACATCTTCACGCTCGCAGATTATTCTAAGTGCAACTGATTGCACTCTACCTGCGCTGAGATTTTTTGCGACTATCTTCCATAACACAGGGCTTATATTATATCCAACAATTCTATCAAGGATTCTTCTTGCCTGTTGGGAATCTACTTTCTTCTGATCGATCTCACCGGGATTTTCCATAGCTTTTCTAATTGCATCTTTGGTAATCTCGTTAAAGATAATCCGATGAACTTTTTTATCTTTGATCTCTTTTTTTAGAACTTCAGTAAGATGCCAGGCAATAGCTTCTCCTTCCCTATCATGGTCAGAGGCAAGATAGATACAATCTGCATCTTGAGCAATCTGCTTTAGTTCTTTAATGATCTTCTTTTTGGCAGGATCGACTACATATTTAGCCTTAAAATCATCATTTGGATCAACACCGAAACTTTTCTGAGGAAGATCACGTATATGACCATTTGATGCTCGTATTATAAATTTATTCTCTAAGAATTTACCTATTGTTTTAGCTTTTGCAGGTGATTCAACGATAATTAGATTTTTTCCCATATTAATTTATCTCTTCATTAAAATTTATTTCATTTTCCTGGATGAAGAATAAGTCTAATAAATCCCTGACAGATACATCTTCAATTCCAGAGAAAATAATGTAGTTAACAATATTATCAATCATATCTCTAGTGATTTTCTTTTTTAGAAATCCATTCAACTGAATAGAAAGCACAATAACTTTTTCGAATATTTCCTTATTTACCGAGCCTAATTTCAGAAGATGAATTAGATAACCAAAGGCATCAGTTGTTATAATTCGACGTTCTTCTTCAGCTAATATTCTATTATAATTTTTGGATTCTTGCCGCACAATAATTGATTCCATCAGCTCATCCACTTCCTTTTCAGATAGACCCATTTTTTTAAGTTCTTTCTTAACTGGCTTTTCTGCAAGTACCGTTTTTATAAATTCTTTTGTTCCTATTTCCGACATTTTCCTTCCTTTTATAATTGAACTCGTGATCTAACTAATTTTACCACAACATTTTTTATATTTTTTTCCACTACCGCACGGACATGGATCATTTCTTCCGATTTTTTCTCCAACAGTACGAGGTTGAAGCTTCTGTTTTTCAGGTGCATTTGTAACCACATTTGATTCTGCTGGCTGTGGCACATCAAATGCAGAACTTGATTCATGGCGCTGTTTAGCCATTTCCAAAAAATCTTGTATCTTTTCTGGAGCAACAATATAAGTTGTAAAGACTTTTTTTGTAACACTTGTATTTATGTTGGAAACTAAAGTCTGGAATAAATTAAATGATTCCTTCTTATATTCGATCAACGGATCTTTCTGCCCATACGCTCTTAATCCAATGCCTTCCTTCAATAGATCCATTTCATGCAGATGATCACGCCAGAGTTCATCAACTACACTTAACAGAACACGTCTTTCTATCTCTCGTAACTGTTCAGAAGTAAGATCATCTTCCCTCTTCTGATATGCGCTAAGAACTTCATCATACAAATTATTAAGTAAGGTTTCATATCTCATTCTTTCCGTTAAGATATTTTGTTCATTCATAATTACATTCAAGTTAGAACGTATCCAATTCAATATTTCAGAAATGTTCCAATCTTCCGGATAATTCTCATCAATAATAATGCTATCAACTATTTCTGCTATTGTATCTTTTATCATTTCTATGATCTCGAATTTAAGATCATAACCTTTTAGAACATTCCGTCGGTAAGTATAGATCACATTACGCTGTTGATTCATAACTTCGTCATATTTTATCAATTGCTTTCTACTCTCGAAGTTATAGGATTCAACTCTCTTTTGAGCTTTCCCAACTGCTTTTGTCATCCAGGGATGGACTATGGCTTCTCCATTTTGCAGCCCCATCCTAACCATCATTGGTCCAATTTTCTCAGAACCGAAAAGACGCATCAGATCATCCTCTAAAGAAAGATAAAATCGAGATGTTCCGGGATCACCCTGTCTTCCGCTACGACCACGAAGCTGTCTATCAATCCTACGGCTTTCATGACGCTCTGTTCCAATAACATGCAATCCATCCAAAGGCAAACCATAGGGATGTTCTTCAGTCGTTTTCTCTGATAACCCTAAATAGTTACTCTTTTCTTCAGTCACTACAGTTACTCCAAGTTTAATGTCAGTTCCCCTACCAGCCATATTTGTAGCGATAGTTACTGCACCAGGTTCTCCTGCAGATTTGATAATATCAGCTTCCTGCTCGTGATATTTTGCATTGAGTACATTATGTTTGATCCCGCGTCTTCTTAAAAGCCTGGCTAACGTCTCGGAAACTTCGACTGAAACAGTTCCCACCAGAACCGGTTTTTTAAGTTCATACCAGAATTCGATCTCATCCAAGATTGCTTGATATTTTTCATTTTTTGTTAGATAAATCACATCGTTATGATCTAACCTGGAAATGGGAAGATTAGTGGGTATAACGCTAACAGGCAGCTTGTAAATTTCCATGAATTCAGCTTCTTCTGTAATCGCAGTTCCCGTCATCCCGGCTAGTTTATCATACATACGGAAATAATTCTGCAGTGTGATTGTTGCAAAGGTTTGGGTTGCTTCTTCGATCTTTACATTTTCCTTTGCCTCAAGTGCCTGATGAAGTCCATCGCTGAATCTTCTGCCTTGCATCATTCTTCCAGTAAATTGATCAACTATCATAACTTTATTATCTACAACAACATAATCCACTTCTTTTTCGAAAAGGACATAAGCTTTAAGTAATTGCTTAATATTATGCAACTTTTCGCTCTTATCCATAAATTTGAAAGTTTCTTCTTCCTTTTTCTTAGTTTTCTTTTGGAACGAAAGGCTTTCATCAGCATCGATCTCATCGAGTATTTCATCCAAACTGCGCATTATAAACAGATCCGTTTCTTTTTGTGAGACCAGGTTATTTCCTTTTTCACTAAGCTCGACACTATTTTGTTTTTCTTCAACAACATAGAAGAGTTCTTCGTCAATTACATGCATCTTTTTATCGCGAAGATAGTAACCTTCGAAATCTGTAACAAGTTTTTTGAGTTCCCCTTCTTTCATCATTTTAATAAATGATCTATTTTTCGGTGCAGCTCTCTTAACTAATAGTAATAATCTGCCAACAACATCTCCATCATATTCTTCCTGATTCAGCTCTCTCTTTATTTCTGAAATATGTCGATTCACCAACACAGATTGTGCATTGAATAATTGCAGAATTACAGGTCTCAATTCTTTAAAAAAATTCTTACTTTCCTGAACAGGACCACTGATAATAAGTGGAGTTCTAGCTTCATCAATAAGAACACTATCAACTTCGTCAACAATCGAGTATTGTAATTTTCTCTGCACCAGCCGATTTTCTGAAATTGCCATATTATCACGCAGATAATCAA
>DAOUVH010000008.1 GCA_030667725.1 Candidatus Cloacimonadota bacterium
AATTAAAAAATCCTTTTAACAAAAAAGTATTAGAGGTTATATGAATCTTAAAGAATTGAATTATTACTATAATAAATTTAAATTTGGTGAAGATAATTTCCATGAATTGATGAAGAAAAAAGTACATGAGATCTTGCTGGTTTCGACATTCTACGATGCTTATATATTTGAACAGGATGGAAGACTCTCGGAACAGATCCATGGTGAATATATGCAGCTTAATTTAAGTACTGCTCCTCGAATAACGAGTGTACCAACTGGAGCTCAGGCTCTTGAACTTCTTAAAAACAGAAATTTCGATCTTGTTATAACAATGATGCGGATAGGTGAGATAAGCCCATTTAAACTGAGTAAAAAAATTAAGAAAAAATATCCTGATCTTCCAATACTTCTTCTTCTTAATGTTTCTAATGATGTTGGACTAATAGATAAAGAAAGCGACGAGATGAAATACATTGATAACGTTTTCAGTTGGAATGGTGACAGTAAAATATTCCTTTCTATGATAAAATATGTGGAAGATAAATGGAATGTGAAAAATGATACAGAGATCGGACATGTTAGGGTTGTATTGTTGGTTGAGGATTCCATTCATTATTATTCTATGTTCCACCCGCTACTTTATTCGGAGATAATGAAGCAAACGCAACGGCTTATCAATGAAGAACTTAATGATATCAATAAAAGATATCGAATGCGGGGTCGCACCAAAGTACTACTTTGCCACTCATTTGAAGAAGCAATAAATACTTATGAACAATATAAGGAATATGTAATAGCGATAATTTCTGATATCAGATATAATTACCAGGGAAAGATACATCCCAAAGCAGGAATAAAACTTATTAAACACATGCAGATGCATAATGTTGAATGTCCAATATTGCTACAGTCCTCAGAATTAGAAAATGAAAAAGATGCCTTAGATCTGGGGGTCAGTTTTCTCAATAAAAATTCTAAAACTCTTCTTCATGACCTTCAAAAATTTGTTTTGGGAAATCTTGGATTCGGTGATTTCATCTTTCGAGATAAGAATGGGAAAGAACTTGGTCGGGCAAATTCTCTGGAATCATTTGGAGAAAAATTAGAAACCATACCAGATGAATCTTTAATCTACCACAGTATACGTAATCATTTTTCTGCCTGGTTGGTTGCTCATAGCGAGTTTCTTTTCTCAAAGCGTCTCAGAGCTGCTAAAATTGAAGATTTTGAAAGTATCAAAGAATTTAGAAAGACTTTAATAAATATATTTGAAGAGGTCAGTTATTTGAGAACGAGAGGAAAAATCTTACTCTTTGATAAAAACTCTTTGAATATTGAAGAGGGCATCATTAGGCTTGCTGAAGGCTCATTCGGCGGGAAAGGACGTGGACTGGCATTTCTGAATTCCCTTTTTGTTTCAATGGATATTAATCGAAAATACGAAGATGTAAGCATAAAAATTCCCAAAACATTTATTATTGGAACTAGTGAATATGATAAATTCCTGGAAAGAAATAAAATTGGATCAAATCTTGTTATTAAAAGTGATTCGGAGATACAGGATTATTTTGCAAATGGTGAACTTTCTTCAGAGTTGAATAATATTCTTTTCGATTTTATAGAGAAAGTAGATTATCCCATTGCTGTTCGCTCATCCGGTCTTTTAGAAGATTCTCAATCACAACCTTTTGCGGGGATATATGACACCTTCATGCTGCCCAATAATAATAATGATATCAATCTCCGTTTTAAACAAATAAAAAATGCTGTAAAATTAGTATTTTCATCTGTATTTTTAAAAACAGCAAGGAATTATCTGGAAAGTATCAATTATAAGCTGGAAGAAGAGAAAATGGCTGTGATTATACAGGAATGTGTTGGAGATCAGTACGATGACTATTATTATCCGCATTTCTCCGGAGTAGGGCAATCGTACAATTTTTATCCAACATCATATTTAAAGAACAGCGATGGAATTGTGTCTCTGGCAGTCGGTTTGGGAAAAGCGATTGTTGAAGGAGACAGAACATTCCGGTTTTCTCCAAAACATCCTAAGATGGAACTCTTATCTCAAAATGAATTACTGGGTGAATCACAGAGAGATCTTTATGCAATTAATGTGAAAAATCAGAAATTTTGCCTTACTGAATATGAAGAAGGAACTATTGCAAAATTAAAAATTAGGAATGTAGTAAAACATAAAACTTTAGATCATCTTATTTCAACCTGGGATTTTGAAAATGATAGATTAGTTGACGGTCCGAATGTAAAAGGACCAAAGATAGTCACATTTGCTGATATAATTAAAAATAACTATTTTCCACTTGCGAAAATTTGTGAAGATATTCTTGAAATTGGTGAAAATGCTATGGGAGTTCCTATTGAGATTGAATTTGCTGTAAATCTTAATAAAGATCTGAAAAATGGCATCAAGCCTACATTCTATGTACTTCAAATCAGACCGCTGACAATAAGTACAGATGAGATCTATATCAATTCCGATAATCTTGATATGAAAGAACTCTTCTTATATACAGCTAGCGGAATGGGGAATGGAATTATCTCTAATATTAACGATGTTATATTTATTGATCCGGATAAATTTAATAGATTGAGAACAATTGAAATGCAAAAAGAAATTGCCTATCTGAATCAGAAAATGAAGGATCTAAACCGACAATACATTCTAATTGGTCCTGGAAGATGGGGATCACGCGATAGATTCTTGGGAATTCCAGTTCAATGGCATGAGATAAATAAAGCTAAGATAATTGTTGAAACAGGAATGAAAGATTTTATTGTAGATGCTTCACAGGGAACACACTTCTTTCATAATCTTATCTCGATGAATACAGGATACTTCACTGTTCCTTTTAATTCTAAAACTGATTTTATTGACTGGGAATGGTTAAAAAAACAACCGCTTGAAGAGAAGACTGAGCATTTTATTCATATTCAAACAGATGATCCGACTGTGATAAAAATGGACGGAAGAAACGGGATTTCCTTTATCTATAAAAATTAACTTCGTGTGGAGCAAAAGTGAAATTAGAAGATTTAAACAAATATTATAATAAATTTAAGTTTGGTGAAGATATTTTTCATCATTTGATGCAGAAAGAGATCAAAGAGATCCTGCTGATTTCAAGTATATTCGATGCGTATGTTTTGGAACAAGACAGCAGACTCTCGGAGCAGATTTACGGCGAATACAAACAACTAAACTTGATGATGGCTCCGCGTATAACAACTATTTCATTTACAGATGATATAGATTCTGTTTTAAAAGAAAAAAAGTTTGATGCTGTAATTATTATGATGCGGGTGGGAGCTCAAACTCCAGGCATGTTGTGTAAAAAGATCAGAGAGTATGATGCTGATCTACCGGTTCTTCTTTTGCTGAATAAAAAATCCTACATTGAACTCATAGAGCAAAAACCGGAAATACTGCTACCATTTAATGAAGTTTTTATCTGGAATGGAGATTCAAAATTATTTGTTGCAATGATCAAATTGATGGAAGATCTCTTAAATGTTGAAAACGATACGGAAATTGGTGATATTCGGATCATACTTCTAATAGAAAGCTCAATTGATTATTATTCAAATTTTCTTCCTCTAATATATTCCGTAGAAATGCAGTTAACGCAGGAATTGATCGATTCTGAAGTTGAAGTTATTAACAAAAGATTGAAAATGCGGGCGCGTCCCAAGATCCTGATGGCGCATAGTTATGAAGACGCAATTTCTCATTATAATAAGTATAAGAAAAATATTCTTAGTGTAATTTCCAATGCAAATTTAAAAGTTAATGGAGCCTTTGATATTGAGGGTGGAATAAAGCTATTGCAGAAAATCAGAAAAGATAATCCGATAATGCCTTTAATGCTGCAATCGGCTGATGAGAACAATGTTCATAAAGCAAAAAAGATCAAGGCAGAATTTCTTTATAAATATTCAACTTCACTATATCATGATCTTAAGGATTTTATTAAACGCAACTTGGGTTTTGGTGAATTTGTTTTTCGAGATGCAAAAGGCAATGAGATAGCCAGCGCAAGAACATTATATCATTTAGAAAAAACTCTAGAAAAGATTCCTGAAGAATCAATAATTTATCATGTTAAGAAAAATCATTTCTCTTCGTGGCTGATGGCTCACAGCGAATTAGGAATTGCCAAAAGAATTAAGAACATACATATTGATGAATTCGGCTCTACTGAAGAGATCAGACAACATTTATTAACAACAATTAGAAATGTCAGCCAGCAGCAAAATCGTGGGAAAGTAATAAAATTTAATCCAACTATCTTTACAGAAGAAGATAAGATAATTCAACTGGCGGATGGTTCATTAGGTGGAAAAGGAAGAGGATTAGCTTTTTTGAATGCTCTTCTGGTAACAATTGACCTTGGTAAAGAATTTGATAATGTTAATGTAAAAATCCCCAAAACAGCGATCATAGGAACAAATGAATTTGATATGTTTATTGGGAAAAATAATCTGATTTCAAGTGAATTCAGAAAAAAAAGTGATGAAGAAATTAACGAAATCTTCATTAATGGGAAGTTGACTCCAGATTTAGTTGCAAAGCTGAAGACACTGATCCAAAATGTGAGAGTTCCTTTAGCAATCAGGTCTTCAGGTCTGTTGGAGGATTCTCAATCTCAACCCTTTGCCGGAATATACAAAACTTTTATGCTTCCTAATAATAATCCTGATGATGATATCCGTCTAAAACAACTTTGTGATGCAGTTAAGATGGTTTTAGCTTCACCATTTTTAGAAAGTGCCCGAAAATATATAGAAAGTATAAATTTCAAGATTGAAGAAGAAAAAATGGCAGTAATTATCCAGGAAATTGTGGGATCAAAAGATGCCGAAAATTTATTCTATCCACATTTTGCCGGGGCAGCTCAATCATACAATTTCTATCCACCAAAGGATATGTTCCATGAGGATGGCATAGTTGCGTTGGCTGCTGGTTTGGGAAAAGCAGTTGTAGATGGTGAACGAGCTTTCAGATATTGCCCAAAATATCCAAGAGTAAACTTGCTTGAGCCAATTGGAATTGTTGAAAATAATCAGAGAGATTTTTATGCAGTAGATCTTTCTCTTGATGAAAAACAAGATATTAACAACGAAGATAAGTTCTTAACAAAGAGAAGGATCAGAACTTCACACAAAGAAGGTGTATTTAAAGAAATCACTTCGGTCTGGGATTATGAAAGATTCCAATTCCTCGATGGAACCTTTATTCGTGGTCCTCGCATGCTAACTTATCGAAATCTAATTTACTACAATAAATTTCCTCTTTCAGATATTTTATTACGGATACTGGAAATTGGAGAAATTGCCAGCGGAGTACCGGTTGAGATAGAATTTGCTATAAACCTTGATGGTGATCATAAAAATAATTTACCTACATTTTATTTATTGCAAATCAGACCACTTTCTGTGAATAAGGAGAATATCAATATTAAATTATATAAAGTTAAACGAGAAGAGATGATGTTGTTTTCATCCAGGGCGATGGGCAATGGAGAAATTAACAATATTAAAGATATTGTGTTCATTGATCCGGAAAAATTTGATAATACCCAAACTCTTACAATTGTTTCTGAGATAGAAGAAATAAATAATTATCTCGATAAGAATGACAGAGAGTATGTTCTTTTGGGACCCGGAAGGTGGGGAACAAGTGATAGGTTCCTTGGAGTTCCCGTACGTTGGGCACAGATCAATAAAGCAAAAATAATTGTTGAGGCAAGTCAGGAAAATTTTACAGTTGAAGCTTCGCAGGGAAGTCACTTCTTTCATAATTTGGTTGCAATGAATGTTGGGTATTTTACAATCTCACACTCAGCAGATTCCGATTTTATTGATTGGGAATGGCTTAAATCTTTACCTGCAAAGCATAATGGAAAATATGCAATTCATGTTGAATTAGAAAAATCAATTAATATTCAAATTGATGGAAGAAAGGGAATTGCAGTGATCTCAAAAGCTTCAAAATAATATAAATAAAAGAAATAGATAGAATTCCTTGACACTCTAAAATATCTCTCATGTTTTGTGCCGCAGTAAAATATAGTTGTTGAAAGATAAAAAAATGAAAAGGAGAGAAGTATTATGACAATGAAAGAATTTTTAGCTGACATTAAAGCCAAAAATCCGAATCAACCTGAGTTTATGCAAGCTGTAGAAGAAGTTGTAGAAACAATTTGGTCAGTGTATGAATCAAATCCAAAATATGTTGAAGCAAATATCCTTGAAAGGATCATTGAACCGGAAAGAGCTATCTTGTTTCGTGTTCCTTGGGTACGTGATAATGGTAAAGTTGAAGTTAATCGCGGTTACCGTGTAGAATTTAACAGTGCGATTGGTCCTTACAAAGGTGGATTACGTTTTCACCCAAGTGTAAACCTTAGCATTTTGAAATTCCTTGGATTTGAACAAGTATTTAAAAATAGTCTTACTACTCTCCCAATGGGTGGTGGTAAAGGTGGATCAGATTTTGATCCTAAAGGCAAAACAGATGCAGAAGTTATGCGTTTCTGTCAGAGTTTTATGAGCGAGCTTTTCCGTCATATTGGTGCAAATACTGATGTTCCGGCTGGTGATATTGGTGTTGGTGGAAGAGAAATTGGCTTCATGTTCGGTCAATACAAAAAACTTCGCAATGAGTTTGTTGGTGTTCTTACAGGTAAAGGACGTAACTGGGGTGGCAGTTTGATCAGACCGGAAGCTACAGGTTATGGTCAGGTATATTTTGCAAAAGAAATGTTGAAAACCAAAGGTGATTCATTTGAAGGTAAAACTGTAACTGTATCGGGTTCCGGAAATGTTGCTCAGTATGCTACTGAAAAAGTTATTGAATTTGGTGGCAAAGTTGTTACAATGTCAGATTCCAGTGGTTATATCTATGATCCTAATGGTATCACAAAAGAGAAACTTGATTTCGTTATGGAACTCAAAAACGTTAAACGTGGAAGAATTAAAGAATATGCTGAAGAATTTGGTGTAAAATATTTTGAAGGTAAGCGTCCCTGGGAAATTAAGTGTGATATTGCTCTTCCAAGTGCAACTCAAAATGAGATCAACGGTGAAGAAGCTAAAATGCTTATAGATAACGGTTGTATCTGTGTTTCTGAAGGTGCAAATATGCCTTCAACTCCAGAAGCTATTGAAGTTTATCTTAAAGCTAAAATACTTTATGGTCCTGGTAAAGCAGCTAACGCTGGTGGTGTGGCTACTTCTGGTCTTGAAATGTCTCAGAATAGTTTACGTCTTAGCTGGACAAGAGAAGAAGTAGATGAAAGACTTCATAATATCATGATCGCTATTCATGAACAATGTGTGAAGTATGGTAAAGAAGGTAATTATGTTAATTACGTTAAAGGGGCAAATATTGCTGGATTTATCAAAGTTGCTGATTCAATGATTGACCACGGTGTTGTATAAATACATCTTTTAAACAGAAGAAAGCCCTCGATAATTCGAGGGCTTCTTTGCTTTCATAACTTCCTACTGAATAAAACAATAGGTTAGAATATAAAAAATATTTCACAAAGATTGACAATAAAAAAACAAATAGCTATTTGACTACATAATCAATAAAAAAATCGGAGGGTATGATGGATAAGCAAAAGTTCATCGATCAAGTTGCAGCAAAAAATCCTTCACAGCCGGAATTTCTTCAGGCTGTTAAGGAAGTTCTCGATTCGGTATGGGAAGTTTATGAGGCAAATCCCAAATTCACTGAAGCCAAGATCATGGATAGGATAGTTGAGCCGGAAAGGACTATCATGTTCAGAGTTCCATGGACAGATGACAAAGGTGAAGTACATGTAAACCGTGGTTATCGTATTGAATTCAATAGTGCAATTGGACCTTACAAAGGTGGTCTTCGTTTTCACCCAAGTGTAACACTTAGCATACTTAAATTCTTAGGATTTGAGCAAATTTTTAAAAACAGCCTTACTACGCTTCCAATGGGTGGTGGTAAAGGTGGATCTGATTTTGATCCTAAAGGAAAATCTGATAATGAAATTATGAGATTCTGTCAAAGTTTCATGGCTGAACTTTTTCGTCATATTGGTCCAAATACTGATGTCCCCGCAGGAGATATTGGGGTTGGTGGTCGAGAGATCGGTTATCTTTTTGGGATGTATAAGAAACTTAGGAATGAATTTACCGGTGTTCTAACTGGTAAAGGTCTCAATTGGGGTGGAAGCCTTATCAGACCTGAAGCTACAGGTTTTGGAAATGTATATTTCGCAGAAGAGATGTTAAAAACTAGAAACGACAGTTTCAAAGGTAAAATCATAACAGTATCAGGTTTTGGAAATGTGGCTTGGGGTGCAATTCAGAAAGTAGATGAATTAGGTGGTAAAGTTGTTACACTTTCCGGTCCTGATGGATACATCTTTGATAAAAATGGAATTAAAGGTGATAAAATTGATTTTATGTTAGAAATGAGAGCTTCAAATCGTGACGTGGTAAAAGATTACGCTGATGAATTTGATGTTCCTTTCTTTGAAGGTAAACGTCCTTGGGAAGTTAAATGTGACATCGCTCTTCCATGTGCAACACAGAACGAACTTGGCGAAGAAGATGCAAAGAATCTTATAGCAAATGGCTGTACTTGTGTTTCTGAAGGCGCAAATATGCCTTGTACTCCAGAAGCTGTAGAAGTTTTCCAGGAAGCAAAGATCCTTTATGCTCCTGGTAAAGCTGCTAATGCCGGTGGTGTCTCTACAAGCGGACTTGAAATGTCTCAGAATAGTCTTCGTTTTAATTGGACACGCGCGGAAGTAGATGAAAAACTTCATAGAATTATGAGAGATATCCATGAACAATGTGTTAAATACGGAACTGAAGGTGACTCTGTAGATTACGTTAAAGGTGCTAATATAGCTGGATTCATGAAAGTTGCTAATGCAATGCTCGATCATGGTATAGTGTAAAATAGAAGCTGAATATAATATTTAAAAGCCTGCAGAAATGCAGGCTTTTATCTTTTATTAACAAAAAAACTTTACTTCAAATCCTGCCTTCATAAATGTGATTTCATCAAAATTCGGAGGATTAAATGAGCCAGCATATTTCAGGATCAGCACAAATAGGAAAAAAAACAAAAATTGGTTTTAATTGTGTGATATTGGATGATGTAGTAATTGGAACAAATTGTCTGATCGGGCATAATGTGGTTATCCACGATGGAAGCAATATCGGTGATAATGTACGTATTGACGATAACACAATAATTGGTAAAACTCCACTTAGCTCACCACGCAGTATTTTCAAAGTAGACTCAAATTTAAAACCTGCTAAAATTGGGAATCAATGTCAGATCGGAGCTAATGTAGTGATATATGTTCAATGTAAAATTGGAAGTAATTGCCTAATCGCTGATCTGGCTACAATTCGTGAGAATGTTACAATTGGTGATCTGAATATTATTGGAAGAAATGTTTCGATTGAAAATTTTGTGACTATTGGTGAAAGATGTAAATTAGAAACTAATTGCTATATCACTGCATATTCTGAGATCGGAGATTATTGTTTTGTAGCTCCGGCAGTTGCTACCAGCAATGATAATTTTATGGCTCGTGATAAAGAACGTTTTAACCATTTCAAAGGAATCACAATGAAAAAAGGAAGCCGCATTGGAGTGAATTCCACTATTTTGCCGGGAAAGACGATAAACGAAGATGGAGTGGTTGCAGGTGGAAGTCTTGTAACAAAGGATGTAGCTGCTGAAGAGATCTGGCAGGGAATTCCTGCAAAACGAAAAACAAAAGTGCCTGAAGCACAGTTACTAATAAATAATCTGGATGAAAAATGAAAACATTAGTTATAATTCCAACCTATAATGAAGCTGATAATGTTTCTGCAATTATTGACGCAGCTCTCAAACAGAAGAAGAGCATTGATGTCTTAATTGTTGATGACAACTCGCCTGACGGAACTTCTAAACTTGTTATAGATAAAAAAAAGAAAAACAAACGCATTCATTTATTGGAGCGTGAAGGAAAAATGGGACTCGGTTCGGCTTATGTTGCCGGTTTCAAATATGCATTAGAAAATAATTATGATTATATCTTTGAAATGGATGCAGATTTTTCACACGATCCTGATGATATTCCCAGAATTCTGGACGAAATGGAAACTAATGATCTTGTAATTGGATCAAGATATCTCAAAGGAATTAATGTTGTAAATTGGCCATTACGCAGATTGATCCTCAGTTTTTTCGCTGCACAATATGCTAAAATAATAACAGGAATGAGAATTAATGATCCAACAGGCGGATTCAAGTGTTTTAGAAGAGAAGTGCTTGAAAGCATTGATCTGGACGATATCCTGTCCGATGGATATTCATTCCAGATTGAGATGAACTTCCGAACTTGGATAAAGAAATTTAGAATTAAAGAACTTTCAATAGTTTTTACCGATCGACGAGTTGGACAATCCAAAATGTCTAAAAAGATCGTTCGTGAAGCAATAATTGTTGTTTGGAAGTTAAAATATTATCAATTAAAGAAAAGAATAAAATGAAAATAATTAAAGAACTTAAAATTGAAAAACTGGTTTATAAAGGATTAGGGCTTGGCTTTGAAAATTCAAATCCCGTCTTTGTGTCCAATGTTGTTCCTGGTGACGTATTAGATGTACAGATAATAAATACAAGACGACAAGTGAGTTTTGGCAAAATTGATAAGATCATTAAAAGTTCACCTAAAAGAATTGAGCCTGATTGTGAAGTTTTTGGAAAGTGCGGCGGCTGTGATTGGCTCTGCATTTCCTACGAAGATCAACTTAAATATAAACAAGAGATAGTTGAGGAGATCTTCCAGAATGTTGAGATAGAGAAGATCAATAAAATTATGACCTCCGGTGAAGAACCATATCGAAATAAGAGTTTTTTCCCGGTGGCAAAGAAAGATGGAAAGTCAATCACCGGAATGTTTGAGAGCAGGTCGCATAATGTAATACCGCACAAAAAATGTAATCTACAACCACTTCTCTTTGATGATATCTGTGAGCATGTAATATCTTATATAGAAGCTTCTAAAATGCAGGTTTATAATGAGAGAAATCATTCCGGGAATATTCGCCATATTGGTATTCGTTATGCAGCAAAAACAAATGAAATAATTATAATTCTGGTAACAAGAATCCGCAAGATTCCTTTCTCAAGACAACTTGAGAGAATATTATTAGAAGCTTATCCAAATATAGTTGGAATTATCCAAAACATTAATTCTGAAAAAACAAACGTGATTCTGGGTGACGATGAAAAGATATTATTCGGTCGTGATTTTATTTATGAGCAGATTGGGAAAACAAAATTCAAGCTTAATTATAAATCGTTCTTTCAAGTAAATACAAAGCAAGCTGAGAAGATGTACAAATTTGCTAAACAATCTATTTCAGAAAATACAAACGTAATAGATGCTTATTGTGGTGTTGGTTCTATCGGACTTTATCTGGCAGATAAAGCAGCTAAAGTTATTGGAATAGAAAATAATGTAAAAGCTGTGAAGAATGCAAAAGAAAATGCAAAGCTAAATAAAATTGATAACTGTGAATTCGTTGCTGGTTATGTAGAAACAGAATTACCGAAAATTCTTAATAATAACGAAATAGATACAATAATTTTCGACCCACCACGTAAAGGACTTGAACAAAGAATAATTGATAATATTCCAGCTGAGATCAAGCAAATTATCTACATCAGTTGTGACCCAATGACGCAAGTTCGAGATGTGAAATTAATGATGGAGAAAGGTTTTGTACCAAAAGTGATGCAGCCATTTGATATGTTCCCTCATACTTTCCATATCGAGAATATAATAATTCTGGAGAGATAACAATACACTTTGTCATCCTGAGTTTGGCATTAGCCAAGTATCGAAGGATAATGAAAGTAACCAAGAGTAAAATCAACACTTCGATACGTCACGAAGCTTGTCCTAAGCTTGATGAAGGGTTCCTACTCAATATGACAGTGGAAATATTATACTAATTTATCCCAATAGTTTTCAGGAACAACAATTCACAACACGATCTTATTCATATATTATTGACATAATTAGCTATTATAAAATTTTAGAAAAAAATTGAGGTAAGAATGTTTAAACTTGATAAGAAACATTTGGATAAGGCTAAGGAGTTTGCGGTTCATAACAGAAAGAAGAAGAGTTGTAATAATTGTTATGATCGGGGTTATATTGGAACTACACCAGAGAATACATTGGTTCTATGCCCAAAATGTGTAGATCTGGAAAAAACAATGGAAGCTTGGAAAAATTATGTGAAAGATATTCCTGAACTAAAGGAACAATATAATGAGCTATTTGAAGACGAAGAAGAAAAGTCAGAAGATTTAGGAGAATAAATGTATAATAAAGTTGACGTAAAAGAGAAAACATCCACTCTTGAAAAGAGAATAAGAAAATATTGGAAAAAAAATAATACAGCATCAAAAAGCGAAACAAATCGTAATAATGCCGAAAAATACATATTTTTTGAAGGTCCGCCAACAGCTAATGGAATGCCGGGGATCCATCATGTTCTAGCTAGAACTTTAAAGGACTATATTTGTCGGTATAAAACAATGAAAGGATTTCAAGTTAAAAGAAAAGCAGGTTGGGATACTCACGGACTTCCTGTCGAGATCGAAGTTGAAAAACAGCTTAAGCTTAAAGATAAAAAGGAAGTTGAAGCGTACGGACTGGAGAAGTTCAATAAAAAATGTCGGAACTCTGTATTTTCCTATGAAAAAGAGTGGCGTGAGATGACGAAAGAAATGGGTTACTGGATAGATCTTGATGATCCGTACATCACGCTAGAAAATGATTACATAGAAACTGTATGGTGGATTTTGAATGATTTCTTCAAGAAAGGATTGATCTATAAAGGACATAAGATCGTGCCGTATTGCCCAAGTTGCGGAACTCCGCTTTCCAGTCATGAAGTAGCGCAGGGTTATAAAGAGACGGAAGATCCTTCCGTTTTTGTGAAATTCAAACTGAAAGATGAAGAGAATATATATTTTCTTGCCTGGACTACAACACCCTGGACATTGATTTCAAACGTAGCATTGGTTGTGCACCCTGATGCTAAATATGTTAAGATCAAATTGGAAGACGAGTACTTTATTTTAGCAAAAGCAAGATTAGAAATAATTGATGAAGAATACGAAATAGTTGAAGAATATCTGGGAAACGAGCTAGAGCATACACAGTACGAACAGCTTTTCCCATTTATCAAACCTAAAGAAAAAGCATTTTATGTTGGTTTGGCAGATTATGTGACTATGGACGATGGAACAGGTGTTGTTCATACTGCACCTGCTTTTGGACAGGATGATAACGATATAGGCAAGAAATATGGATTACCGATCATTCAACCTGTGGATGGTGCTGGGAAGTTCAATGATAAGATAACAGACTGGTCTGGAATATTTGTTAAAGATGCTGATAAAGATATCATCAGGAATATGAAAGATCGTAAACTTCTTTATAAAAGAAAACAGATAACTCACAGTTATCCTTTCTGCTGGCGTTGTGACAGTCCACTCATCTATTATGCGCGTTCAAGCTGGTACATCAAAACAAGTGAGTACAAACAGCAGATGATCGATAATAATAATAAGATCAACTGGTTCCCCGATTTTGTGGGAGAGAAACGTTTTGGTGAGTGGTTGGAAAATAATATCGACTGGGCGATCTCACGTGATAGATTTTGGGGAACTCCCCTCAATGTTTGGGTTTGTGAGAAATGCGGTAAACTTGTAAGTGCCGGCTCAATAAAAGAATTACGTGAGAAAGGTAAAATGAAGGATGGCAAA
>DAOUVH010000131.1 GCA_030667725.1 Candidatus Cloacimonadota bacterium
GAGGAGTAGAGTTTATCCAAGTTGTAGTAGAAGGAAATATTCAAAACCCCGAAATTTTGAAGGCAATGGATGAGTTTCAGAATGAAATCGATCAGATAGATGTTTTGGGTAAATCCACTTCGATTGTGAATTATCTGAAAAATACAAATAAGGCTTTGAATGAAGGAAATTCCAAATATGAAATTCTTCCCAAAACAGAAGAAGAAGCCGCTCAATTCCTTCTACTTCTATCTATGGGAGGATCGGATGAATTGGATAATATTCTATCCTTTGATTATGACCAGGCTTTGATTCAGGCAAGAATGTCATCATTCAAATCCTCGGATCGGGATATAATGACAGCACAGGTGGAAAACGCTATAGATAAACATTTCGGAAAAGATGTGAAAGTTACTTTGACAGGATCGCCGGTTTTAAGTCAAACAATTGACAAACTGGTGGTAAGAGGACAATTACAGAGTCTAACTTTGGCAATTATTTTAATATTCATTATTATGATATTCCTTTCAAAATCAATAAGTTACGGAACATTTGCCACCATTCCGATTATATTCACGGTGATCCTGAATTTTGGGATAATGGGCTGGTTCAAAATACCGCTTGATGTTGCCTCTGCGGTTCTTGCCAGCATTGTCATCGGGATCGGGATCGACTACGCAATTCATTTTTTCAATCGTTATAAAGAAGAACTTGAAATTGGAAGAAGCGTAGAACAGGCACTAAAAATTACGATTTCAAATACGGGGCAGGCAATTTTTTATAATGCTATTGCCATCGGGTTAGGATTTCTGGTGCTCATATTTGCCTCAATGCCACCATTGCAGCGCTTCGGATTAATGATCGCTCTTACGATGTTATTCTCTTCGACTGCATCATTGACTGTGCTGCCGGCTTTGTTGTTTTTGAAAGACAGAAAATTAATCTTGAAGAACGTTAATAATGTCACAATTATAAATAAAAAAAAGGAGGAAAAATGAGACACAAATTAATGATCATTCTCTCGCTCACAATATTCTTAATTCTTCATTCGTCGCTTGTTTTTGCAGAAACAAATGTAAAGATAGGTGATAAAGTTCCCAATTTTATAATCACAGATGCGAATGATAAAGAATATGAATTGGAGAAAATGAGAGGAAAAATTATTGTTCTAATTATGGGACCACGCAGTAAAGATGAAAACAGTACTTGGTGGGCAGAAAAACTTGATGAAGTTTATTCAGAGAATGATACTCTGAATATATTTACTGTGCTCGATCTGAGAGGTATTCCATTTGTGATAACCAAAGATTTTGTTATCGGAAAAGTAAAAGAAAAACAAGAGCATTATGCTGTAACACTTCTTCTGGATTGGAAATAAAAAGTGAATAAACTTCTCGGAGCAGAAAAAAAGGAAACCGATATTTTTGTTATTGATGCAAATGGTATTTTGATTCATTATCAGATAGGGAAGTATTCCGACGAAGCTCTATCTGTTATGAAAAGTAAGATAGATGAAGCATTGATCAAAATGACAAAAAGTAAATAATTATAAGGAGAAAAAGATGAAAACACGAATTAATGGAATGATAGTTATCTTTGTAATGTTACTATTATTTATCGGTTCAATTGAAGCACAGGAATTGACTACAAGTGAAATATTAAAATTAGAGGATGAAAACAGACCGCAAACAGAAATAACAATAAGTGAAATGACTATCTTTCATAAATCAGGTTCAAAACGAGTTCGAACCATAAAAGCTTGGTCAAAGGGAGATGATTCCACTTTCGTAAAATTTCTTTCACCCGCAAATATCAAGGGAACTTCATTCCTCTCTGTGAACGATGATGACTGGCTTTATCTTCCTGCATTAAAGAAAGTTCGCCGCATTGCTACTAATGATAAAGGCGGCAGTTTTATGGGCAGCGATTTCAGTTATGATGATGTCGGTGGACATTCATGGGAAGAAGATTTCAATTCTAAAATTTCAGGTTCGGAAAAATATAATGAACACGACTGTTATATTTTGGAACATACTCCCCAAAATCGTGAAGATATTAGTTACAGCTTGATAAAAAGATGGATAGATAGTAAGAATTATTATCCGTTAAAAACAGAATATTATGATATTCACGGAGATTTGCTGAAAGTTTTATACTCATCAGAGTTTGAAGAAAATACAGGATTTTGGATTACAAGGAAGATGGAAATGCAGAATGTTCAAAAAGGAAGCAAAACCATTATTGAAATAAAAGAAACGGAATTGAATCCCGATATTCCTGATGCAATGTTTACTACAAGACAGTTAGAAAAGAAATAAGAGGATGATTATGAGAAGAATAATTTTTTGTGTTATATTGTTCCTTTTGGTGGGAAATATTTACACACTCGAACCACCTGAAATAGGCGGAGAAATCGACCGTATTCATAGCTTCGAAATTGACGGCTTATTTGATGGAACTGCTAACACCTGGACAAGAACAAGATTCAGATTGAAACTTGATCATTATATAAACAATAAATCTCATGGTCATATTGATCTAAAAATGTTCACAACAGATGAATCAAATTTTGATTGGAAGTTGAGCGAAACTTATATTGAAAATTATATAAAAGCATTCAACTTGCTCGATATCGATATACGGACCGGTGTTCAACAAATTTCCTGGGGTACAGCGTATCAAATTAACCCGACAGATAACATAAATCCTTTTGATATCAGCGAGCAGGGAACTATATTGCCGGATGAAAAACTTGGTGTTTCTGCAATGAGATTGAAATTCTATCCATCATCAAACCTTATTTTTACCGGAGTCCTCATTCCTTATTTTGTACCTGCATATAAAGATTCTTCTTCAATTATTCCTGAAAAAACATTGGAAAATTGTGAACAGGCTTTCAAACTTACAGCTCAATCCATTTTGGGTTGTGACCTTTCTGTAAGCTATTTTAACGGTAAAGAAGATTTTCCTGATGATAATGATCAATATCAGAATGTGAGTATTTACGGCGGAGATATTATCGGGACAATTGGTGGGATAGCATTGTGGGCGGAAGGAGCTTATTCGGAACCGGAAAATAACGATTCATATTACCAGATAGTTACCGGTGGAGAATATACTTTTGATAATGATCTTTATTTTATGAGTCAATTTTATCACAGGAATTATCCGGAATCGACAGAGAATTATTTGATGAATGTTTTGCGCTATCCTTTTCGAGATATCCACACATTCCAACTTGGAATGCTTTATGAAATCGAAAATGAAGTTCTTGCCTTTTTTCCTGAATTTAATTTTTCTCTCGCTGAAGATGTTTCTTTGATTTTTTCTAGTATTTTTATTGAAGGAGATGCGGAAGGGACTTTCTTAAATCAGATGAAAGAAAAGATATTTTTTGAAATGGAATATTGTTTTTAATAAATATGAAAAAGAAAAATAATGAACTTTAAAAAACATAATCATTTTGTTTGGTGAAGTGATTGTGAAATTTTAATATTCTTTCGAACATTGCAAAACAACCAACTCGGTCGCTAATTTTTTCGAACATCTTACCACAAGATTTTTCAAACTTGTGTCAAGTTCAAGTCGCAACTACTATTCTTGACAATTATAATTAGCTTAATTTGTTGTCTCAAACCTGATTAAGATTATAGGGGAGGATGTTTAATGGGTATTCCATTGATCTGGTTTATTGCACCATTTGGGGCAATAATGGCGTTAATATTTTCATTTATTCTTTTTAAAGGAGTAAAAAAAGAAGATCCCGGTAACGAACAGATGCAGAAGATAGCAAAATATGTTCGTGAAGGATCTTTTGCTTACCTGAAACAGCAATACAAAGGTGTTGCAATTTTCTTTATTATTGCCTTTATACTTTTCAATATTATGGCTCATGTTCTGCATGTGCTTCACTGGCTCATTCCTTTTGCATTTCTCACCGGTGGATTTTTCAGCGGACTTGCTGGTTGGATAGGAATGAATACCGCAACTCTTGCTTCCAATAGAACTGCACAAGGTGCTTCTAAAAGCCTTGATAAAGGTTTGAAAGTTGCCTTTCGTGCCGGCGGAGTAATGGGACTTGTTGTTGTGGGGCTTGCTCTTGTAGATATTTCTGCTTGGTTTTTTATTATGAGAAATTATATGAAATTAGACCTTCATACAATAACTGTGGTTATGCTCAGCTTTGGAATGGGAGCTTCAACTCAAGCGCTTTTTGCCCGTCTTGGTGGAGGGATCTATACAAAAGCTGCAGATGTGGGTGCAGACCTGGTAGGCAAAGTGGAAGCTGGAATCCCGGAAGACGACCCGCGTAATCCTGCCACGATAGCAGATAATGTGGGAGATAACGTTGGTGATGTAGCAGGAATGGGTGCAGATCTCTATGAATCATACTGCGGCTCAATTTTGGCTACGGCAGCATTGGGAATGGCAGCCGCAACACAGATCTTTGGTCATGGAACTGAGCTGATGAATTCATGGGCTATCAAGTTTGTAACTGCTCCTATGGTTCTTGCCGGCGTGGGTGCATTCCTTTCTATACTGGGAATTTATATGGTTTCCACCAAAGAAGGTGCAGATACCAAGGAACTGATGTTTGCATTGAATAAAGGTGTTTACGGAAGCTCTATCCTGATAGCGATAGTTGCTTTTTTTGTTACAAAGTTTATGCTTCCTGCTGAGTACTCTCTCGGCGTATTCCTGGCAAGTATGATAGGACTTTTTGCAGGGATACTGATAGGTTTTTTTACTGAACGATCAACTTCACAC
>DAOUVH010000014.1 GCA_030667725.1 Candidatus Cloacimonadota bacterium
AATAGATTATTGTGCCAGGATAGAATCCTTCCTTAACAATAAATGATGACACTGATTCATCCGATACTATAAGTGCAGTATCTATAGCTTTTATCCGGATGAAAGTAGAGTCTTCAGGAATATCATCTACTAAGGTGTTAGGAATAAGTGCGTTGCCATTTAATGCACTGTGAAGAGCTAATGTAACATCAGCATATCCCAATGTCGATATCCACTCATCAGGATACCCCCCTTCGTTTTCAGTGATAATACTTCCATCCAGATTTCTCATTTCTAATTTATAGTCAAAATAATAAGGAATTTCTCCAACGTACGGATCACCATCATCCATCTTAAATTCGAAAATAATGGCAGTGCCAATAGTTTCTCCATTAATATTTGATTGTAGCAAAGCACCGGGAGTATTAGAATGAGCCTGGAAATACTTTCTGGCTGCTTCACTCTCATTTTGAGCATTATCTTTACACTTCACATCAAAAATACTAACTACATTGGCACTATCTCCATTTGCATCAGCAGCAGGGAAGTTAACTGTAGCATAAGTCTGGTCTATCCATATTGTAGTCTCTGCAGATTCATTCAAAGGGATGTTGGTATTAGCGTTCGGAGTGTAGAATTTAACCCATCCATCTTCGGTAATTGCATCATGTCCCGCAGTGGCGATAGGTTCTTCATTTTCATTTAGTATTCTAAATGCGTATCCTTCAACAACACCATCTTCATCTGTACCGCTCCATTGAATAGTTTGCTGGAATAATAAAGCTTCTGTAATTAGAGTATCACTATCTACACCGAAATAATTTGTTATTGTAATATAAGGCTGTAAATTTGCATTCAATGTACCCTTTCTAGCATCACAAGATGTCAGTACTAAAAGCACCATAAGAGTTACAATTATTAAATATATTGCATTTTTCTTCTTTAACATTTCTTCCTCCTTTATATCTGTTACTTTTTATGATTATACCTTATTTAGTCAACATAATTATTCTTTTATAACAATTTTATATTAATAAATATATAAGATACCTTATCAAACATAAAATATTATGCAAAAAAAATCATTTTATCAGCTTATTATTAGGATATTTTACATCTATTAGATACAATCCACTTGGTGGAGCTGTTGTGATAAGCTTATTCTCCGGAGTTCTATCTGTTATTAATTTTTCAATAATATTCGGGTTAGTATCTGTGTTGGCGATATTGATAATTGTACCTACAATTCTTCTAACCATATTATGTAAGAACCGGTTTGCCTGGATAATAAACCTGTAATCTTCATCAGTTTCTTCAAAGGTAAATTTAAGTACATTGCAGAAGCAATTATTAAGGTCAGGATTAAATTTAGCAAAAGAAGTGAAATCATGTCTGCCATTGAAATACTTAAGACACTTTTCTACAATTTCTGCTTTGATTTTTATTTTTGGTATGAAGCTTTTATATTTTCTATTAAATGGCGTGAGTTCTTTTGCAAGTATATATCTATAGGTTCGGCTGGTTGCATCATAACGAGCACTAAAGTTATTGATAACTTCAACGATTTGTGTAACTGATACATCATAGGGGAGATTTGCTCGTAAAGCAAGTTGTATCTGTTTAGAAGTCATTAGTATAGGAAATTGAAAATTTGCATATTGCCCTATTGCATGAACACCTGCATCTGTACGACCGGCAGAGGTTGTTTTAATTTCTGTTTTTGCTATTTTGGAAAGAGCATTTTCTAAAACCTGCTGAACAGTTCTACCCACTTTTTGGATCTGCCATCCGTTAAAATTAGTTCCATCATAACTTATTCTAGCTAAATAATTATTCATGTTCTAGCCTAATTAATACTAATAAATATTAATAAACTTGGAATGATTACCAGCAAAGATAGATAAATATCCGACCAAAGTGATACCTCTCCCTCTACGTTACTAATTCCCACTTTATTAATAACTGTTTCTTCTACTTGGTGAATTTCATTGATACAATCTTCCATTGATAATACAATTATATCACTGATATTCGTATGCTTTTTTCTATTATCTTTGAATTTTGCAATCAATATTGGAACAAAATGAATGGTTGCGACCATAAAGAACTTAAGTTTGAACCAAAATTTTGAGTTATGACCTGTTTTTCCTGAGACAAATAAGTCGATAGAAGTGGTTTCAACAAGATAAACCGAGATAAGTAAGAGGTGAGTAATACGTGCAGAAAGATAACATTGATCTGGAAATGGAATTCGGAAGAATATTCCCAAAATATACAAGGAGATAAAAAAAGGAATTATCCTAATTAATGTTTTTAACCAATTTTTGTAAATTTTGGGTGAAACTATCATGTATAAAAAGGTAAAAGCAAAAACTATTAGAAATTTATCAAAGCTGAGATATGAGGAAATTAGCACTAAAAACAAACTAATAAAAACTTTCAGAATGGGATTCTGTCGGGAAAGGATATTATCCTTTCTGATCATTGGAAATGCCTTTATCTGGAGAATTCATTTCAAGGTCTTTCTTTTTCTCTTCAAGTAATTTCTCAATAACTTTCTCCTTTTCAGGATTTTCTTTCTCTTCTTCCAGTTTTTCCAGTTTTTTCTGCTCAGCTTTTTCTTTATCCAATTCTGCTTGGATCATTCGCTCAATGTAAGGAAGGCGTGATATCTTAATAAAATTCTCACCATTATAGAATTTTAAAATTTCTGTTTTGAATATTATATGTTCAGTATATGCAAGAACAGAATCAAAATATGGTTTTGCGGATAAACTGTCTGCTAGTAGAAAATAATTTATATAACCCAGACTGTAAAGTGCTTTATAGCGATATTCGTGTTGAGCATCATTAGCGATTGGAAAAAGGGATTCAACGGTCTTCTCAGGTTGAGTTTCGATATGATTAATAGCGTTGCTATACTGCGCTGTTTCGTTAATATGTTTCTTGGTAGCAACAACAATAGAATCTTTTCCAGCTAAAAATTGTTCGGCTGCATAAGTATATTTGTTATCTGGATAATCGGATTGTAATTCATTAAATATTTTATCAACTTCTGTAGAATCTATGAGGACTTTTTTATGTAACCATAATTTCGTGAATTTTGCAAATGGAATAAATTCTTCCTGATAAAGTAAAATATTCTCTTCTGCATTCTCAATCAATGCTCTTAATGAATTATATTCAGCTTGCAACTTTGCCTTTCGTGTCTTGATCTCTTCCTTCTCATCGATCTTTGAAGAATCAGGAATTGTAGTTTGTAATAATGAATCAATCATTGTAGTTTGCATTAATGAATCGGCAATCTCAAGAGAATCAATCATTGTGATTTGCATTAATGAATCAGCAATCTCAAGAGAATCAATGATCACTACAAGAGAATCCAGCTGGATTTGCAACGTGTCAATTGCAGTTCTGAATCTGTTTTCCTGCTGAATGATGTCATTATATACAATTAAAGCTGAATCAGGCATTTGCAAATATTCAATATAGAATTCTGCCAGTTTGAATTGTTGATTGATCAATTCTTTTGTTGATATTTTTGAAGTTGGATTATAATATTGAATGATTTGACTGGCTATTGCACTTTGAGAAATAGAGTTTTCCAAATATTCTGAATCTCTATTCTCATTCTTAACTTTATTATAGAATTCTATAGCAGTAGTGTATTCTTTTAATTTATGAAAATAAATCTCTCCTAGGAAATAAAAAGCTGATGCAGATAAACTTGTTCGCTTATTATCCTCAGTTATTGCTTCAAGTATTGCTACTGCATCATCGATGCTGCCCAATTCTGCTAAGCTTCTAGCTTGAACAAGTCGAATTCGCGATATCTTATTCTCACGATATTCATCTTTTAGAAGCTTAGTTGCATAATCGGCAGCTTGTTGATATTCTCCTAACAAAAGATAATTTTGTGCAATATAGTACTTTGCGTCAAATTTTGTCTTTCTAGTTACTTTTGATTTCAATAGTTTTAAGAATATCTCGATGGATTTATCGTAAACTCCTGCTTCATTCTGAGATTTTCCCTGTAAGAAATATGCCTCTTCATATGCATCTGAATCAGGATACTCTTCAATTAATCTATTTAAATAGTAATTTGTTTGGACATAGTCATTTTCACGTAGTTTATAATTTGCCAGAGTTTGCAGAGCTTCCGGATGATGATCCTTAAATTCATTGTTAATCAGGAATTCATGAAGTAGATCATACGCTTCCTCTTCGTGCCTGGATTCATATTTTGCACGAGCAATATAAAGTGTTGCTTCGGGAACTAATTCACTGTCAGGATAGAATTTGATCATATCTTCTAATGTTGAAATGGTCTGAGTAAAGTTTCTTCCTATATAAAAGAAGGATTTTGCCATTAGTAAAAGGGCGTCATCAGAATATTTGCTGCCTTCATAGTATTCCAGAACAATTCCGCATTTTTTTATAACTTTCTTATATTTTTGAATTGCATTATTTGTAGGTTTGTTGGCATCATTTAATTCTATTTCTTGGGCTTCTTCAAAGTACTTCTCAGCATTATAGAAAGTATTGTAATAAACACATCCGGAAGTTATAAGCACTAAAATTAACAGAATTGAGATTTTAAATTTCATTCTAAACCTATCTTAAATCAATAAATTGATTAACGATTTCCGGTATTATGTCTGATTCTATAATTTTTGTTAAATTATTGATATCATCTGTCATAATCCGGTCTTGCTCCAGATGCTTTACAGTTTTGCGGACCTCTCTCTTCACAGCTTCAATGGCGGGTGATGATTTAATTTTCCTACAATCAAGAGCTTGACATGCAGTCATAAGTTCAATTGCAAATACAATACTTACATTATCTAAAATAGTTCTGGCTTTCATTGCTCCTATAGTTCCCATACTCACATGGTCCTCCTGATTTGCGGAGGTAGGTATGGAATCAACAGATGAAGGATGAGATAGTATTTTATTCTCAGAAACAAGTGCTGCTGAGGTAACCTGTGAGATCATAAATCCTGAGTCCAATCCGGGACGAGGAGCCAGAAAAGGATGAAGATCATTATTTAGGGCGGGATTAAGTAATTGCTCAGTTCTTCGATCTGAAATATTCGCCAGCTCAGAAACTGTGAAAGCCATTGTGTCCATCGCAAACGCAACAGGCTCCCCATGAAAATTCCCACCCGATATTACTTTGTCTTCATCAGGGAAAATGAGTGGATTATCTGTTGCAGAATTCATCTCAATCTCAATTGTATTCCGAATATATTTTAATGCATCTCGAACTGCACCGTTTACTTGTGGAGTACATCGTAAACTATAAGCATCTTGTACATTGCTGCAATATTTATGCGAACGATTTAGATCACTTTCTTTAAGAAGGGAATTCAAGTTTTTTGCCGAATTTTTCTGTCCATTATGAGGACGGAGATCATGAATATGTTTATCAAATGCAGATATGGTTCCCATAAGAGCATCTATGCTCATACTTGCAACTATATCTGCAATCTGGCATAACCTTTCGGCACGCAGCAGATTTAATGCTCCGACACCAGTCATAACCTGAGTTCCATTATTAAGGGCAAGTCCCTCTTT
The DNA here is from genome assembly GCA_030667725.1 of Candidatus Cloacimonadota bacterium. The sequence continues at coordinate 5,557 of DAOUVH010000014.1, forward strand.
AGCTTTTAAAACAACGGGTTCGATATCGGCAAGTTTGAGTGCTTCACTACCGGAGATGATATTTCCCTCATATTCTGCTTTTCCTTCTCCAAGTAAAACCAAAGCAAGATGAGAAAGTGGAGCCAAATCTCCGCTGGCTCCTACCGATCCTTTTTCCGGAATACACGGATGAACTCCTTTATTTAACATTTCAATTAGTGTTTGCAGTGTGCTTAATCTAATGCCGGAATGTCCTTTTACTAACACATTGATCCTGAGAAGCATAACCGCTCGAGTTTCTTCAAGAGAAAGGTTCTTCCCAACACCGGTTGCATGGCTTAAAATTAGATTTCTTTGTAATTCCTCAATGTGTTCAGTTGGGATACGAATATTGGCAAATTTTCCGAACCCGGTTGTTAAGCCATAAACAACACGATTTTCTTCAATTATTTTATCAACGTAATTACGGCATATCACGATCTTCTTAATAGAATCGGGATGAAGTTCTATCTTTTCTCTATCAAAAACGATCTTGCTTAAATCTTTTAGAGTAAGATCATTACCGGTAAGAATTACAGACACTAATTTTCTCCAATTAGTAAATTTTCAATTCTCCAATTGCTTCTTCAACAGCATGGAGAATATCTCTATCTTTCACAGCTTTCATCATATTATTATGATCATCAAAAAGTGGTCTGTCTACATCGAGATGATCGACAACTTTTCGTACTGCTTTATGTGCAGCTTGAGTTCCTTTACCCGGAGTATAATCTCTAAAATCGAGAGCTTGAGCAGCAGCGATAAATTCAATTCCCAAAATACCATATGCATTATCGAGAATTTTCCTTGTTTTTAGCGAAGTGTTCATTCCCATGCTTACAAAATCTTCCTGATCTGCTGCTGCAGGAATTGACTGGATAGAAGCGGGAGTAGAAAGAATTTTATTTTCAACTATCATCATATCAGCTGTATATTGACTGAGCATATGACCGGAGAACATACCAGCACCCTTTGTAAGGAAGGCAGGTAATCCAACGCTTAAGGCAGGATTTAGAAGTCGATTCAATCTTCGTTCTGATATCACGCAAACCATTGTGATAACACTTCCCAGCATATCTAAAGGAACACTTACTGGTGATCCCTGGAAATTAGCTCCGGTTAGAACAACTCCATCTTCCGGTAAGAAGATAGGATTGTCACCAACTCCATTCAATTCAATTTCGACCTGACTTCGAGTCCAACGCAACTGGTCTCGGGCCGCACCCAGAACTTGTGGAGTCGAACGCATACTATAGGCATCCTGAACACGTACTTTCATTCCTTTAAGCAAGTCTGAATCTTCGATAACTTTTTTAATATTTCCTGCAGAAGTAACAGCGCCCTGAAAACCACGAAGTTTATGGAGTCGCTCATCATAAGGTTTAAGGTTTGCCATTAGGGCTTCTAAAGTCATTGCAGCAGCGATCTCTGCTTGCTTGAAAAATCTTTCTGTTTCGTAAATTATAAGAGCTGCCATAGCTGTAAGTAGATTACTTCCATTTATTGTTGCAAGACCATCTCTTGCTTCTAATCCTGGAATTTCAATCCCAGCTTTTACTAAAGCCTCTTTACCGGAATATCTTTTACCTTTATAAAATGCTTCACCTTCACCCATCATAAGAAGAGCTATTTGACTCATCGGAGCAAGATCTCCGCTAGCACCCACACTTCCTTTCTCACATACTACAGGGGTAACACCTTTGTTTAGCATTTCAATAAGTGTTTGTGTTATTATCGGGCGACATCCGGAATTACCATTAGCATGAACATTAATACGTCCAAGCATTGCACCACGAACGTGCTCAATAGGGCAAGGCTCACCAATTCCGGCTGAATGATTGTAGATTAAATATTTTTGAAATTGTTTGATCTGCTCACCAGTGAGTACAACTTCAGAAAATTCTCCAATACCGGTGTTCACTCCATACATTATCTCACCTTCTACGATCTTCTCCTCAATAAAGGTTCTGCAAGTAATAATTCTTTTAAGTGCATCAGGATGCAACTCTACTTTTTCATTACTATGTGCAACATTATAGACATCTTCGATCTTAAGATCGTTTCCCGTGATAACAACAGCCATTTTTTTCCTCCTGATATTTATTTAAAAATTATATTGTAATGTAAAAATCGGATTCATATTATTATCAAATTGGATCTGAGCATTTAAGTTTTTTAAACGAGAACTAACCCTAAATGCATTAAGTGCACTAATGATGTGATTAGCAATAACAGCTCCGGTAATAACTTTAGTATAATCACCATAATGTGTGATTTTTTTTCGTAAAGTGGAATAGTCTTTCTTTCTATCTTCGTCATCCCATCCCCAGTAATCATCATCGGAGTAAGAATTATCTTCGATATATTGGGTTTGAGCTTGAGGGTCATCAGGGAATCTTGTTTTTGCAATTTCCACAATATAGGCATTATATCCACCAATATCGAAACCTGAACTCATATATCTGGACATATGATAATAATATTCATCCGTAATATCAATATTGGGATCGATATGAGCGTATTTCACAGCATAATTAAAAGACGCTTTTTCTTTGAGATCAGCTTCTTCTAAAAAGTAGAAACGGGAGGATAACAGCAGAACTTCTGATGCCAGAAAAACCAGCCCGGTTTTATTACCTGCAGTTAGTTCACCCCAGCCAGGAACTAATGCCGATCGCAGCATGTATTTTTTTGTATTTATCTCTTCTGCTATCATCAAAGAAGATATAAATAAAATTAACAGAATCAATATAAATTTGCGATTAAAAACGATATTCATAATTTATTTTCATCCCTTTTTTATTCCAATCCGGTTGAACGGATAATTTGCCAAGATACTGTCCTGAACGGTTTAGTTTTTTTGCTTCCATCGCAGAATCGATAACACTTACAATCCTATTTAAAATAGCTGCTGCAAATGCAAAATTCGAGTATATTTCATAATCTTGTTTTTTCAGTCTGAGATTGATATATTCTGACCACTCGCTGTTGTTATCCCAATGCCAGGAATTTTCTTCCGGAATCAAATATGTTTCTAAATATGCTTCATAACCTTCCGGGTCTGTATTATAAATTAGAAAATAATTCCGCGCATCACGTATGATATCATCATTATATTCTTCACTGCTCATATAATTTTGAATGAGTTGATAATAATCATCATCCATATCTTTTGGCACTCCAACAACAGAAAATGCAAATTGCTTGTAGGAATTTATTGCCCAATCACGCTCAGACTGCAGGCGGAAGTATGAGAAAATGATCGCAGTTTCAGCAGCTAAAAACATTGCTCCTTTACTATAGTTCTGAGTATACATTTCTCCCATTCCTGGAACTAAAGCAGAGTAAAGCATTGCTTTTTTAACAGATACTTCCTTTCCTGCAAGAGTAAGTGAGATCGAGATGAGCAAAAGGATGAGTGCAATTTTCTTCATTTCAGAACCTTTTGGTTATCATCAAAGCCGGGGAAAAATTATTATTTACAAAGATCGGGGTAAAATTTATCTCCAATTGGGATGTATTGGAAAGATATTCACGATTATGAATTCGGGTTAAACGAACAGCATCAATTGCAGCGAGAATGTGATTTGCAACCAGTCCAAAATTAAATAATTCGGCTTTATCATATGACCTTTCAGTATCTTTGCGCATTTCAATATACTCTGCACGATAACCACTATAAATTCCACTTTCAGAATCGTAAGCTGATTCATTTCCAATATAATATTCAGAATCTGAATTCAATGTTTCAACTCCTGCAATTCTCATATCACTTCCTTCTCCATCCCAAATCCAATTGGGAGATGTGAATTCTCCATTTTCACCTCTAGCATAAATATCGAACCAGTCAATCCAACCGAAGATGTATTTATCGTATTTGCCAATATCTTCATAGAAATGTTGAGTGTTCTCATCATCTAAGCGGAAATGATCATCATAGAAAGATGTGTTAAAAGGTATAATATCATTTTCGGCATTATGCTGATTATTTCTATTATAAAGAGGGTCTGCAAAATCTTGGTAATCAGCTTCTTTGTCTAAACCTTCATTATAATTAATAAAGTAACCTGCTATCAGTCCGATCTCGATGAGTGGGAAAATGTAAGTTGTTATACTTCTACGATTTGCATAGAATTGTCCTGCACCGGGGAAAAGTGAAGATAGCATCATTGCTTTAGCCGGGGATTTCTTCTCATAATTTATTTGAATAATGTCATTTTCAAGTTCTTGGGCAATCGCTGCAGAACAAATTATTAATATTAGTGTGCTCATGAAAATCTTTTTCATTATTAACTCCTTAATTAATTATTGCAAATGAGATCTTTTTAATTTCTTTTTCCGCTGATACAATCCCAAAATAGACTCCCGAAGCCATCTTGGATGTATCGATCCTGACATCCTGGGAATCATTAGCAACTTTTTCAACATTATCTCTCCAAACGATATTACCAGCAATATCAAATATTTTAAGATCTATTTCAGCTTTGGCATTAATAACTTTAATCCTAACTTCACCATTTCTTGTAGGATTTGGGAAACAGAATGCTGTAAGTGCATCTTCTGGATTTTGTTGATACTGAATTGAACCTGAATAACTGTTATCTCCATCATTTCTGTATCCATTCCAGATTATTGGATCTTCTTCGATGTTTTCTAGGTATGATGAATAAAGGTTTGAGGAGACATCAGAATAGATAAAATGTAATTGCTGGATATTTTCATCCCAATAGAATTGATCCAGAGTATTAACTTTTTCCCAGAAGAAAGAATGCTCTATGCTTAATTCTGCATCGCTGTTAATTGCAACAAAACCGTTATCCATCTCTTCTAACAGAATGATATGCTCATCATTAAAAGTGATGATTCGAGGGGAACAAGCCGGTTTGATTTCCTTGTCATCCAAATATGCCGGGAAACCGGGCGCCAAAGTACCATCGAGAGTAATTGCAAATACGCGGTCTCCTGCCCCAAAAACAAGGTATATCTGACCATCATTTAGTAAGTCACCAATAGCAAGCTGGGAAGGTTCTTCCGATGAATATGGTGAAAGTTTAAAGATCTCTTCGATCTCGTTGTTTCTTATTCTGAAAACATCTCCATCGGCATTCTGGATAAATACAGAATTGTACTCTGGATTAGTATCATTATAACAAATTGGATAATGGGATAATGTTCCATATCCGGGAATAATTAATGAATTCTGAATAGTTCTTGTTTCAGGATCAATGAAATGAAGTTCACCAGCATTCGAAGCAATTAGCGATGAGCCATTGTATGCCAGTTGTGCATTTTGTATTTCCAGAATTGTATCATCCAAATATAATTCATCATTTGTTGGAATTACGAGAATTTGGAATTCCTCGATGAACAAAGGTGCATCAGAAAGATCGGATGAATAACTTTCAATTTCATTAATAAATG
>DAOUVH010000052.1 GCA_030667725.1 Candidatus Cloacimonadota bacterium
AGAAAAGCCTATACGAGCGTTCATTGGTAATATATAATCAGCATATGTAAGTGAATCTATAGCTGTACCGGAAGAATCATATTTAGTGTAAACAAATACAACTTCTTCTACATTAACCCAGTTTATGTTATCAGTAGAATCAGGTTCAACTTTTGGTGCTTCTAAAAAATACTGACTTGCATTTCCAGTTACTTCAAGTTCAACTTTTGGAGTAAAACTAAAACCAAAATCAAATCTTTGCGAAATATGTACATTAGCTCCGATCTTAAATTGAATGGCTGAAAATTCTCTTTCTAAAGTGTTTATGTGATTATATAAAACAGTATCGTTTATTGCATCTATTGCTTCAGGTGTCCAGATCACACTTCTTTCCATCTCAGAATCACCGATCAGCTGTGCAATTTCCAAACCTAATGAGCCAATATTTTTATATTTAAATGCAGTTTGAAAAGCGAATGCATTAATTCCACCTTTGCTTTCTATTGAGTTTTTGGCAATAGTTGGCGGATACTCGTTATCATCGGAATTCCGATCATTCCTAACCTGCTCAAAATAATCTGCTTTAAAACTTACTTGCGGTCTATATTGAAGTGAAGCTGCAAGTTCAAAATCTGAAATCGCTCTTTTATAATATATTCCACCGGCAAAATCTGCGAACGTATTAACATTACTGGCATAAACTGCATCTCCGCTATAACCGTCAAATGAGTTATACATCGGTAATGATCTGCTATCAGAATCAATTAGGAAATTGCCTGTCCCCTGAAAACCAAATCCATTTTCCAAACCTGTTAAATTTGCGGGATTGACCACAGAATCTAATAATCTAAAACCACCCGCACCAACAGCAGAACCCATGGCAGCAGAATGTGGATCTAAGTTTCCAATAATATTCCCGGTTTCTTTTTCTAATATCGAATATGAATATAAACCCGAAATTATTGTAAATAATGCTATTGTAAAAAAAGCCTTTTTCATCTATCCTCCAGATATCTTATATTAAAATTTCCAATCGAGCTGCAAACGGACAATATTTTCTTCTCTTTCCACACGTTGGAAATAATACTCTCCTAATTCAGGAATGTCATTATAATCCCTGAATTCCAGCTCTCTTGTAATGAATTTTTTGTATTTATATTTAAGTGATAAAAATAGATTGTCCGCAATTCTACTGTGAATATTGAACCATGTTTTATAACCTCTGTCACTCATATCAAAATCAAGCTCTATATCTTCGAAATCCCAGAATGAACCACCATTTGAATACCACATAGCAAATGCTCCGATAACTTTGAGATTCTTATTGAAATTATGAGTGTAATCAAGGTAGATCATATCACCATCAGTAAGTGTTTGAGCTTGAGCCATATCAGCAGCTCCTGGTTCAGCAGGATTGGAAAGTATTGAAAGGTATGGCGGTTGTAATACTCTGGCATAAACATATCCCAATTTTAATTTATCAAAATTGGATAGATAAGTAACCAGAGCAAGTTCAGTTTCATCTGCTTGTGATTTGCCTCTATCCATTTCGTCATCATATCGTTTAACCTGGTGCTTATGACGTAGTCTAAAGCGTAATTGATGGATTGGTTTAAATTCAAGATTTACCTGGGCACGTACGCCACGACGTGCATCAGATTTTCTTTCCCAGACATCAAGATATCCTTTAGTAAGTGTTAACATTCTATGGAACTGATACCTGGTTTCAAAATAGATTCCTTTTTCGGCAGAAGGTTGGGCTGAATTATTATACATGTCATTCAGCAATGTGTTATTCAAACCATATGTCATCTTTTCAAATACTGTATCATCAAATCTTTCACTCTCGGAAAAACTGCGTTGATAAGGATTATCAAAATCGAGATCATAATCACGATAAATAGAAAGCAGATATAAATTATCAAATTGAGTATAGGAACTTATAATGAGAGCACTTGGATCATCCCCAATTTTGCCGAGATTACCGTCTTTTTGCAGTTCTGCATATTCTCCCTGAATGGAAGTATTATTAAGAACTGTTCGCCAATCGAAACCAATAACTCTGCGAAAATCTCTATTTCCGTATTCTTCTGTGTTTGTAGAATACATACTGGTGATCTCATTGTCTGTAATTTTCCATTTATCATAGTAATCGGCATCAGAAATTAGTAATTCTATAAGTTCATCTTCTTCCGGAACTACAAATTCTCTATCGTAAGTTGCCTCGTAACCTGTAACACCAATATGTGTTCCAATGAAAGGTGAATATTCAAAATGTCCGCCAATTATATCTTCCTGTAATACATCGAGTCTTGGAGCAATTTTCACCTGATTCTCATTTCCTGTATAATCAGTAAAAAATTCTTCAGCTTCTTCCAGTTCATCATTCGAGAAGCGGTTGGTCATATTTATATAACCAAGGAGATAGTCATTCTCATCTAATTCACCATTTTCATTGCTGTCATAAACTACAGCATCTTTCTTATCAGAAGAAAGGAAGACGACGGCATTCATATTGTTTCTTTTCCAATCTAACGCTACGCCTCGCAAAGCATATTCTTGTGTTCTGGAAATATCACCAATAATTCCGGTAATCCTTTTATCAAAACCATATCCGGTTTTCCTCGGGCTGTATGAATCTGTGTTTTCCATAACCAGTCCTTCCCCAAAAGTTGCCCTGAAATTTCCAGCATATACTTTTATAAAATTATCTCCCAACAGTTCTAAGTTGTTCTCATAACCAACATAAAACTTTCCGTCTTCATAAAGACTTTGGGAATTGCTGTCAAATATCGGTGTTGAACCTTTGGGAGTTTCATAAAGAAATCCGGCTTTGAATTGATTTTTATAACGCATTCTAAGTTTATTCATCATGGAAGCACGATCAGATTCCATATTAAAATATCCCCAGTAAGATTGTCTTTTGATACCAGGCGTAACAGGATCATCAGGATTTGGTGGATCGAATCGGATCATTGATTCCATATACATTTCTTTTACATTATCCTCGTAAGGACTATCGTTATATTTCATCTGGTAATCAAAATAGAGATCCCGCACTTCTGGTTGCTCTTTGTAATAAATATAATTCTGTAGGTTTCTTGCTCCATAATATGAAATTCCGGGTGATTTACGCAGGTCATAATAACTTGAGATTGAATCACCATGTACTACTCTATTTAAGATAGCCGCAACATCGAGAGGAGAAGTATTCGGGAAGTTTAAAATATCAGAAAATGCAAGTTTATTTATATTTCTGGGTGAGATGAGATAATCTTCCCAAATATCACTCATGCCTTCCTGCAATCCCTCATTACTACCTAATCGTTCAATTAGATAATAAATATCATCACGGCGTTTAGCAGATTCATCTTTCTCATCATAATGGGAAACCGAAACAAGCGGTTTCAGCAAATTTAATGTTTCTTGATCAATAGATTCAATTTCACGAAGTTGGAATATGCTTTGAAAAAAACTATTGAAGAAACGATAATCGTAAATATCTGCAGCTTGCTGTTCCGTAATTGGTAATAGAGTTTTTAATTCCTCTAAAGTTGCAGTATTCAGATCTAGTTTAGCTTCAATGATTGAAATAGTTAACATCATTAAAAGCAAAATTATTAATAATTTTTTCATATTTTAATTTTTCCTTATTTTTATCAGATTTATCACTTTGATATTTCTGACTTTTAAAAAAATAAAATTCCCTTTTAATTGTAAAGGATTTTTCTATTAAACTATCATAATAAAAACAAATGAGAAAAATCAAAATCAATACAAGCTGATGATGAAAGAAAAAAGATTTGACAAAGAGAATATGACTCAGATTCTGTGTTAGAAGATTTTGGAGGAAAAATGACAGAAAATACAAAAATTGAAAAGACTAAAAAGTTCTCTTTAATTGAACTTATTATGATAATTATGTTAGTTGGGATTGTATTTACTCTTATTATTCCATTAAGAGCAGACAAATTAAATCACGGAAAACTTAAGGAAGCAGTTTATAATATGCAGGTTATTGCCCGAGCAGATGTTGAATTTAAAGAAGATCCTGCTAACGGATATTTTATTTTTGAACATACTGTTGTAAAACTTAATAAAGAAGGAAATTATACCGGAGAAGATCTGTTATATATTATTGATGATCTACAGAAAACAAAAGATGAATTTCTCTTTGATTATTCGGTAACGGACAGTACTGTGGTTGGCACAACAAATAAGAATTTTGGTAAGGATGGTGCCTCAATCTATTACTATCTACCAAATGGTCCGTGGGGTGTTAGTAACGATAGAATTTCAGATAGTATTTTTGACCCCAACTGGCTCCCATAAAATTTATTAATTAGTTACATGAATATATTTCAAAACCTTCAAGGTTTCAATTTCCTTGAAGGTTTTTTTGCATCTACCCCGCTGTTGATTTCCTATGCTGAGATCCATTTCCATCTTAAATACCTATTCCCGAGATATTATAGGAAAGAACCTGAGATCATTACTGATATTCCTATCAGAGTTATTAAGAATCAAAAGCGAACGATCCCTTTACTCGTCATCGTTAAAGATGCTAATCTGTTTCCGGTAACAATAAATTCTGTAAATGTTAGCATTGAGGGAAGTAAAAATAAAATATCACAAAATTTCATAATAAAAAAAGAGATAAAAGAAAAGTATTTCTCTCAAATTCTTGAAATTAATGTCATTGAAATAGAAACGGATCAATATTTAAAGATAGTAGCTAAACTTGATGTAGAGATAGGTGGTAAACCAAAAATCGTCATTAATGACAATTTCCCCGATATCCTCCAAAAACCATATAAGACATTTTATGCCAAAGAACCATTACAATTACCAGATTATTGGTATGCTGGTGAACCTCATTATCACAGTATTCATACTGCTGATCAAGTTGAATTTGGTGCTGATGTGAAATCTACAGCAGAATTGGCAAAAGCGATGGGGCTTTCCTGGTTATTTATTACAGATCATTCTTACGACCTTGATGACAGCTTAAATTCCTGCACGAAGAATGATGCAACCCTTCCAATTTGGAAGCAGATGCAAAGAGATGTACAAGAATGTGATTCAAAAGATTTCCGAATAATTCAGGGAGAAGAAGTTTCGATTGGGAATTCTAAAGGTGAAAATGTTCATATGCTGGCAATAAATCATGACGAATTTATCGATGGACATGGTGATAGTGCTGAGATTTGGTTCAAAAATAAACCACAACATTTTGTAACTGAGATCAAGAAATTGCAAAAAGAAAATAATCTTTTTATTGCAGCACATCCAATTGAAAAGATACCTTTTATGCAGAAACTCACTCTTAGGCGTGGCAACTGGAATGAAGATGACTACAAAAATTGTGGGACCAATTTTCTTCAGGTCATTAATAGTGCAGAGCCAGACAATATTAAACGTTCTGTAAATTATTGGAAAAACCTACTTCTTAAAGGTAACAGATATCACCTTATTGCCGGAAATGATGCACACGGAAACTTTAATATTATGCGTCAGATCAAGTCTCCTTTCTTGAAATTATTCTCTTCACAGAAACAAGTTTTCGGTCAATTTTTTACAGCTTTCAAATATAAGGTAAACCAACCGGTTGCCGGATTAAAAAACGGTGAAGTTATTGTAAGTAACGGACCATTTCTTTCTTTTCAATTAAAATTTGAAAATGAATTATTTTCAATTGGTTCATCTTGTAAAATAGGAAAGGCAGATCTGATTTTTGAATTTGCAACTTCTATAGAATTTGGAAAGATTGCAAATGTCTCGATTTTTATTGGTGATTATTATATAAGAAAAGAAACGGAAATTGAAAATCCGCAAAATAATTGCGAGATTGATCTTCCTGAAAAAGGATATGTTCGTATGAGTTTGAAAACTGAAAACGGGGGAATTGTATTAACAAATCCTGTTTGGATCGGTTAAATAGAGAATCCATCACCGAAAGCACCGAATAAAAGTAAACAGTAACAATAAAATTACTTGGGAATTGGACATTGCCTGTTGGAGATTGGATATTTGTTTAATGCTTTCCAAGTTCTTAATAATTAACCTTCGTGTTCATTTATAAATTTGTTGTTTTAATCTTTAGTTCGTTGTTAATTTTGTAACTTCAGTACCGCTTCGTATAACTCAATAAAATCTGCTTCCGTAAGCGTTTCCCCTCTTCTTGTTAACTCAATTTTACAATTTGCACCCAATTCTTCGATCTTCTCTTTAGAAAGTAGCAAACGTAAATTCCTGCGTAACATTTTTCTTCTATTTTGGAAGGCAACTTCAACAACTCTCCAAAAAAATCTTTCATCTTCCAAAATTGATTTATTTTTTCGAGGAGTAAGAATTATAACTGCAGAATCAACTTTGGGAGGAGGAAAGAAGAGGTGCGATTTTACAGTAAAGCCATACTCAACATTGAAATAGAACTGCATTTTTAAAGATAGTCTTCCATAATCTTTCGTACCAATTCCAGCATTTATGCGCTCTGCTACTTCCTTCTGGATCATTACCACAACTCGCTTAAAATTATCAGCATGCTCTGTTACTCTAAATAAAAACGGTGATGTGATCTGATAAGGAAGATTAGCTACGATCTTAATCTGTTTATCATTCAAATATTCTTTCCAATTAATTTTAAGAATATCTTTATTCACTAAATTGAT
>DAOUVH010000119.1 GCA_030667725.1 Candidatus Cloacimonadota bacterium
GCCTTTGCAGCTTTTGTTTGGTTATCATCATATTCTGTAAGAGCTTTTATGATCATCTCTTTTTCCATTTTTTCTACTGCGTCTTTCAAAGATCTGTTTTCTAATAATTGTACTGTTTCGGTATGCTGTTTGTAATGGAAAATTTCTTCGGAAAGGTCGGAAGATTTAATTGAAGAATCTACTTCCGAAAGTGTGATAGCTCGTTCAATTTCATTTTCCAGTTGTCTGATATTTCCTGGCCAACTATAATTCATGAGATATTTCATAGCTTCTTCTGTAATGCCATTAACTTTTTTATCGATCTTCTGACAGTATTTATCCAGGAAGTGAACAGCTAAAAGCGGAATATCAGATTTTCTTTCCTGCAGAGAAGGAACATCAACTTTTATCACATTAAGTCTGTAAAATAAATCTAACCTGAATTCACCGCTTTCTACTCTCTCTTTTAGAGAAACATTTGTAGCGCAGATCACACGCACATCCACGTTATGTGTCTGAGTAGAACCAACCCTCTTGATTTCTCCCTCTTGTAGAAATCTGAGAAGTTTCACCTGGGTAGAAAGACTTATGTCTGCGATCTCATCCAAGAAAAACGTTCCGCCATCTGCTACTTCAAAAAGACCTTTTTTATCATGTGATGCTCCTGTAAAAGATCCTTTTACGTGCCCGAACAATTCACTTTCCAATAAAGTTTCTGGTAAGGCACCACAATATTGTGCTACAAATTGTTTATTACGCCTGTTGCTATTGTAATGAATAGCCCTGGCAATAAGCTCCTTTCCTGTTCCACTTGGTCCTTCTAAAAGAACTGAAGTTGGAGTATTTTTTATCTTTTCGATCATGCGAAATATTTCCTGGATATTCTTACTTTTTCCAATAATATTTGCAAAAGTACTGGAAGAAGCTAATTCCTCTCGAATACTTTCATGAGATTTTTGTAAATTTTCAAATGAAATATTTTCTACAATAACAACTATCTGATTACAAAGTGCACTTATCAGATTAACCATCCTTTCTGTAAAATAATGTGATCCATGTTTAGTGAAAAGACACACGATACCCTTTTTATCATTTCTTACTATAAGCGGAAAGAAAATTATATTATTATATTCCGGTGCAAAGTGTGGTTGTTTATAATTCTGGCTTGATCCTTCATTATAGGTTTCATCAATCAATTCCATGAGCTTTGGAAGATCATCATCTCCTCCAGAAATTCCCTTCAAGATAACATATTCCCATGAACCCTTCACCATTTTGTTATTATAAAGCGTAAATATCCCACCTTCTGCATCTGCTAAATCTATTAATTTATCCAATGCCGTTTCGATTAATAAATCAAAATCAGTAATATCATTAAGTTCCTGAGTTATCTCATATAACTTATTTAGAAGTGTTTCCTGAACTTTGGATTCTTTAAGCTCAGCAGAATATTTTTTAGTAACTTTCTTGATCAAGATATCATTTCTCTCCAGAATATTGATAGCTCCCAATCCCTTGATCAACTTAATATTATCGTTCAGGATCTGCAATGCTTGTTCCCAATCTTCCTCCTCCAAAAGGAGGGATGCAAAATCATAATTAGCTATAGCCAACTCGATATTACTATTTGACTTCACAAAATACTCAATAGCGACTTTTAGTAGGTCCAAAGCTTTTTTCCTATCATCCTTTTCCAACAATGAACGCAAGTAAGAACATTTTCCTAAAGAAGAATCTTTATCAATCTCCTCAGCAAGTTTCTGAGCAGAATCTAAATAATAATTAGCACTTTCATAATTTCTGGTTTCAATAAAATAAGAAGCTTGATTTAAAGCTCCTTCTATAATATGGCTTTTCGCATTTAAGCCTTTAAAAAAATCGTAACTTTCTACCAGATATGCATAGGCTTCCTTGAACTTATGAAGAGAAGTTAAAACACTTCCCAGATTACCATAAATCTCTGCTTTCAAATGCTCATCAGTAATACCGGGTAAAAGCTCAAGACTTTTTGAATAATAATCGTATGCCAGGTTATATTCTCCACGTCTTTCATAGAGTTCACCAATATTATTATACGAAGTTATTAATCCTTCTGAAAAATTGGAATCTTTTGATTTTTTTTTCGCTTGTTCATAATAATCTATTGCCTTCTCGAAATCACCGGATTTAAAAAAAAGTGCACCCAGATTATTTAAGACAGAGATCACATTTTTATACATATTGAATTCTACTGCAATCCCTAATGAATTATTGAATGCTTCTTCAGCTTTATCGTATTTCCCGTTATTCATATAGAAAACACCAATGTTGATGTAGATGCTGATAGTTTTAAATTTGTCATTTAGTAATTTTTGTATCTCTAAAGCTTTATTAAGAGAATGAATAGATTTTTTATAATCTCCTTTGTCCTCATACAAACTACCAAGATTACACTGGGAGGCTGAGATTCCACTTAAATTGTATCTCTCTTTTTCAGATTTCAGACTTTTTTGGTATAGTTTTTCTGCATTTTTCATTTCACCCTGATGATATGCTAGCACACCAAGATTATTGTAAATCGCTGCTAATCCTTCAGTATTGTTAACTTTAGAGTATAATTTCTCGGCTTCGTAAAATTCATTTTCTGCCTTTTTCCAATCATCTAAATTATAAGCTATTTTCCCTTTTAATTTCCGAAAATCAGCTTTAATTTTAAAGCGAATATCAGCATCTTTGATCTGATCTGATATATGCAAAGCTGTTTCAGCCAGATCTATAACTTCATCCATTTTCTCCATATCCAACAGAATTTCAGCTTTTAATAAACTAGTTTTCAAAGTTAATTCGATATCATCAGAATCTACAGTATATTTTTTTAGCAATTCCAATGCAAAAGCTGATGAATTCATCATGTCGAGAGTTTCTGCAAGATTTAAAACAACTTTGCCCAATAACCATGAATTATCCACAGCAAGTTTTAAGGCTTTTCGGAAATGTTCAGCAGCAACATCCAGTTTTCCCAATATCCTATTTGCTTTACCTAAACTGAGAAGAATTTCAATTTTCTTTTCAGGCTTAGAAACTTTATCAATATATAATTTGTATATTTTATCTAAAGATTGATAATCAATCAATTTTGAAAAAGAAGAAATACATTCTTCAAAACATTCTGCGGTAGCATCTCCCAGCATAACACATAGCTCATTCTTAAATTCTGATGCGACAAAATTCAAAACATCTTTAGAATAATCTTTACGCTCCTTAACAGCTAAATTTTCATAACATTTTCTTATTGCAGCTATCTTCTTTATGTAGTATTTATTATTGAATTCGATAATTAATCTATTTTTTAAGAGTACTTTTAAATCCGTGGTTATGGAAGTTAACTTACTAACTTTTTTTATTTTTGCTTCTGAAGCATCTGTATCAAGCAGAAAAATTATAAAGAGAAGCTTGCGTTGTTTTGGATTAATCTCTTTAATACGAAGAGAATATATCGTTTCAAGATCTATCTTCTTATTGAGAAAAGAATCAAAATCAAAAGTTTTGTTTTTGGATAACAAATTATTGATTATATAATCTATTATTGCCAAATTTCCACTTGAGATATTGTGAATTATCTCACTTTCAGATGATAAAGAATCCTTATCCTTTGGCAGAACATCTTGCAAGATATCTGCAATTTGCTCTTTTCCTGGGATATCAATCGTAATCTTTTCTGAAAAAGGAAAAGTTTCATTTCTTGTAAAAATGATAAACTGAATATTTTGTTTTGTAGAATACTGAATTATATATTTAATAAAATCTCTTGTATATTGATCTAAATAGAAATTTTCATAGATCATAATGTTCTTAGGTTTAAGTAATTCCTTTTTACTTAAGTGCTCTGTAAGAAAATAAAAGAGATCATATTTGTTTTTAAAATCGTATATCCCAGATTCACCAATAATTTTATCATATTCTTTATCATCAATGTCTGTGATTATCTGCAATATCTGTTTAAAGTGATTGAATTGGAAAACACGGGGGCAATAAAATTCAAACTGAATATCATTATTTTTCATTACCTGAATCAGATCCCGCACAATATATGATTTACCAGAACCGGCTCCACCAATTATTTCAATGATCTTACTATTATCTAATTTTAGAAAATCGGTAATTTTATTGCTTAGTGTATTATCATTCGTTACAAACTGACTTAATACTTTTTCGAGTTTATTTTCCATAAAAACCTCTATCAAACATTTGGATTCAAGCTCAAAAAAGTTATCAATAATAATTTGTCAACAATGTTTTTCTTGTGTAAAGCATATTTACAGTTAAGACTCTAATTGAAAGTGTTTCAGCTTATTAAGGTTTTAAGAGAATTCAATATTTGTTCAGCAGAAATTGATCTCATACAATTAAAATGTTTTTTATGACACTTCTCACTACCATGAAGAGAACACGGTTGACATTGCAGATCAGCAGATAAAATTATAGCTTTTGTATTCATGGGAGCAAATCCCAGCTTGGGATGAGTTGCTCCAAAAATAGCAATTTGTGGTTTCTCCAATGCAGCCGCAATATGCATTGGACCACTATCGTTTGTAATCATAACATCCATCATATTAATTGCAAACACAAGTTGTTGCAGATTTAATTTTCCGCAAAGATCAATGATATCAGTTTCAGTTATGGAATTCAGTTTATTCGCCAGAGCAATCTCGGTTTTTGAACCAAAGATCACAAATCTATAACCCAACTTTGCGGGAACTGAATTGATAAATTTAGCTAACTGTTTAACTGGATATTGCTTTGTTCTATGAAGTGCTCCGGGGAAAAGTCCAATATGTTTTGCTGGTTTGCTTTCTGAGAATATCTTAGGCATTTTAATATCTTTAGCAGGAAATAATTTAGGCTCAGATATTTCACTTCCGATTCCAATTATCTTTAATGCAGTGAAATACAATCCAACGGTCGATGATATTGTTCTATTTGTTTTTTTTTTTACAATTTGCCTGCGTAAAAAATGTTTTTTATTATA
>DAOUVH010000249.1 GCA_030667725.1 Candidatus Cloacimonadota bacterium
ATCTTTCCATAGAAGAAAGCATCACCGATAGAATATAGTTTAGTTTTCCCTTGATGAGAGATCGCAGCTTTTCTTTTACCGATTTCGGGTACGATCGTTGATTCCAGGCGAACCATATTCTCAACTTCTTGTCGCCATTGCTTCTCTAGATCCTGGATAGTTTTTACGATCAGATTCTGTTCCAGCGGATCTTTAGTTACCGTAAAAACAAATTCTTTTCTATCCTGAATAGAATGCTCAATATTCTGGATCTGGCTAAATACATCTTCACTTAATGCTAACTCTTTATATTTAGATTCAACAGGAACAGCATTAATATCTCTATAAAGGTTGTTACATTTAACACCAAGCACAATAAGGAGAATTACAATTAATGCAATCACAAGGTCTTTTAAGTATTTTTCTTCCATAATTATACCTCCTTGATGATCATAAAGACAGAAAGCTCAAATGTAACTTTATATCTTGTATCAACTATTTCATCGAAAGTCTTGCTTTTACCTTCTTTCACAGGTCTAACATCAAGAGTATTAACTTTAATAATATGATCAAAAGATTCCAAATCGGAAAGGAATTGTCCCATTTGTACAAATGTACTCACTACTGATAGAGTATATTCCTGTTCTACAAGATATGCTTTATCTGAAGAGACAACTTTGGGGGAAATCGAATCAATAGAGATTTTATATTTATCAGCCAGATCAGCCAATTTTTTTACAAAAGTATTAACTTCTTCGATCTCAAACTCATTCTCATTTGTCATGCTTAGCATAATTACTTTAGATACTTCTTGAAGTTGATCATTAATTACCTTGGCACTGTTCAGTTTTTCCTGTTCTTCTTTTATCGCTTCATCGTACTTATCGATCTTGATGATCTTCGCTTTAACACTGCTTGTACTGAAATAAAAGAAACATAAAGTACTTAAGATCATCACAAACAAGAGGAGTAGATATCTTTGCTTTATCATTGTCTACCTCCCTTTTTTGCATAACTTTTAGAAATACAATCGATCTGGAATCGGAGAATATCAACATCCTTTTCCTTATCTTTGCTGGATTTTACAAATTGAATTTGAGGAAAGTCAATACTGATCTGTTCATTATTATTTAATTCATTAATAAAATTATCAATCAGATCAAATTCTTTTTGATCTCTATCAAGCCGGGTTATTCCAAAGAGACTAAGTTTATTATTCTTAAAAGAGAAATGTGTTATAGCGATATTATCAGTAGTTTTCTCTGACAGAGCAACCAATTTCTTTGTCCAAAAGATCCTTTCAGAACTAATATTGGCAAGTCTTATCAGATCTTTCGATGAGAGAAATTCACCACTTACCTGATAAGTTTTGATCTCATCCCGGATACTGTTAAGAAGCTTACTTCTGTGTTTAATTTTAGCACTCAGATTACTGCTCAGTATTATCGCAATTACTGTTGCGATAAGAAATATTGCAGAATAACTGATGGCAGAAATTCTGAAAGTTCTCTTCTCAGATTCGGCTTTTTGCTTTAATTCACCGAATTTATTAAGATTTATTTTGAAGTAAAATGTATTCATCATCACCCCTCTATTCCGGTCTCATTGCCAGTCCCAGAGCAACTGCAAATTGTGGATCATTTGTTGTGCCCGGTCTGTTTGAATCTTCGAGTTTCACAAAGGGATTGAATACTTCAGTTGGAATTTGAAGTTGTTCAGTAAAATATTCTGAAAGTCCTTTTAAATTAGCACTTCCACCTACAAGTAATATCTTTCTGAAATCACTGCTCCCTGCCTCTTTCACATAGAATCGGAGAGATCTTTTCACTTCTTGAGTAATAAGTTCAGCCGTATTCTTTACAGTTACTTCTAAAGCAATAAGAGAAGATTTTTTACTCTCACTCTCTCTCTCTTTCAAACCATGCTCCAATTTATACATCTCAGCTTCTTCATAAGATTTCTTCTGCTTCTTCATAATATCTTTGGTGAAATTAAAACCACCATAAGCAATATCACGAGCAAAGAACTTAGAAGCAGGGCTGTATATAACCATATTAGTTTTGAATGCACCAATATTTAGGATCACATACACACCATCATTTTCTTCACTATTAAGAATAAAACTGTTTGCAACAGCTAACGATTCCAGATCAACAATACCGGGTGTTAGGTCGGCACTTGTTACAACATTAGAATGTTCTTTTAATAATGCTTTTGTAGATGATGCGAGTAAGATATTCATATTATTGGTTTTCTCTTCTACACTTAGAACTTGGTAATCCAGATTCATCTCCGCACCGCTTATTGGTAAATGCTTCTTAGCTTCAAAGAATAAGGCAGATTCCAGCTCTTCGTCTGGCAAGAATATCGTCTTTATCTGCTTTATACTTGTATTATCTCCGCCAATCGAAGAAACGAGATGCTTGATCTTTTTCGGCTTCAGTTTCATCGTTTTGACAAGCTGAGATAATATGGGAGCATAGCGATCGGGAGATAGATCTGAGTATACAGGCTCTATTCCTTCCGGTATTGTTGAAAGGCTCTCACAGTTTAGCAATTTGTATCCATGATGTGTTTTCTTAAGATGAACCATCTTAATACTGTGATTACCTATGTCCAATCCGATAGATTCTTTAAATTTAACTTTTTTCGTCTTAGCCATTTAACCTCACATTTTTAGTCATTTTTATCTATCTATATTTTAAATTATCTAGTAGTTTCTACAAAATCTTTTGGTGGAGTTTTATAGAACCACGATTGTTTTTCAAATGCCGTAAGAGTTGTCTCTCCCCAACCTTCATATATCTGAGGAAAATCCGGGGGTTGAACATACATCAAACGTTTGTCATAATTGTAATCTTTATTATACCCTGATGAACCGTGAGCTCCATTATAATGATACTCATCCATTTCCCATGCATTGTTGGGATGGTTATATGGGTCACCACCGGAACGATGGATAAATCCACGCCTTCTCTGGGCAATAGCACCGTATATTGTAAGAGTA
>DAOUVH010000079.1 GCA_030667725.1 Candidatus Cloacimonadota bacterium
ATTCTTATTGCACCAACGTTTAACTGATCCTTTGAAATGGTTGATTATCATTGATAACGAACCGGATTGGGGCTCTCCGAATTTCCTCGAATATATCTCTTCCAGTTTGCCCTGGCAAACCCTTTCTCTCTGCTGATCAATCTGATCTTCTTTTCGTCGGGGTTTGCCCTGGCAAACCCTTTCTCTCTCATCGGTCATCCCGGGGGATGCCCCTACAGTTTCATTTGATGTAATCCAAATGATACCGTGGATGTGATTGGGCATTGCGACGAATTCTCCCAATTTAACATCGTGGTGATTGGGAATATCAAACCATTTTTCAGAAACGATTTCTCCAATTCTGGACAATTTCATTTCATGATTAATTATCTCACCCAAAGATTGTTCACGATTTTGTGTACATGATGTAATGAAATACGCACCTGAAGATGTATAATCATAACTTGGTAAACGAATTGAACGGCGGTAATGGATCAAATTTCCTCCAAACTTAAAAAACCTGCCAAGCATCTCTACCTGGCAGGTTAACATTATCCGCATTAATCTACGGCTCGAACTCTCCTTGCTTTTCTACGTTTTCCCTTTGCTAAAGGGAAACTGCAAAGGGTTCTATTCTTCTGCCATTTTTACATATTTCTCGTAACGCTCTTTTGCGTATGTCTCGAATCCACTACGGAAACCTTCAACTTTATCAGGGAAAGTTCTTTCCAGAGATGTGTAACGTCTTTCTCCTTCAAGGAAATCTCTAACTGGCAATGTAGGTTTTCTGGAATCCAATACAAATGGATTTTTCCCTTCTTTTTTCAATTCAGGATTGAATCTGTAAAGAAGCCAGTAGCCAGTATCAACAGCTTTTTTCTCTTCTATCATAGTTTGAGACATATCAAAACCATGATTGATACAAGGAGCATAAGCCATAATTATTGAAGGTCCATCATAAGCTTCTGCTTCACGAATGGCTTTTAGAGCTTGATTTTTATTTGCTCCCATCGCTATAGAAGCAATATAAACATATCCATAACTCATCAGCATTAGACCGAGATCTTTCTTAACTGTCTCCTTACCTGCTTCTGCAAATTTTGCTACAGCACCGAGTGGAGTTGCCTTAGAAGCCTGACCACCAGTATTAGAGTAAACTTCTGTATCAACTATCAGAATATTAACGTTTCTTCCAGTAGCCATTACGTGATCTACACCACCATAACCAATATCATAAGCCCATCCGTCACCACCAAAAGCCCATACAGATTTATCAACAAAATGATTTTTTAGTTCAACGATCTTTCTGATGATTTCTTCATTTTCTCCTGAAGCTTTTTTCAATACTTCCGGAAGAATATTTTGAAT
This sequence comes from Candidatus Cloacimonadota bacterium, assembly GCA_030667725.1. The sequence continues at coordinate 1,348 of DAOUVH010000079.1, forward strand.
CTGAATTGAATTTTGGATAGCTTCATTATCCTTTTCATTCCATAATTCCAGAGCTTTTCTTAATACAGTTTCAAGTTTCGTATCTGTTCCATTTGTTAGAAGTTTCTCTACATTAAAGCGAAGTTGTTTTCTATTAGCATCAACCGCTAATCTCATACCAAAACTGTATTCTGCATTATCTTCGAAAAGACTGTTCGCCCAAGTGGGACCATGGCCATCTTTATTCTTGCAATATGGAATAGTCGGGAAAGTTCCACCCCAAATTGAAGTACATCCGGTTGCATTGGCAATAATCATTCTATTGCCAAAAAGCTGTGTGATGAGCTTAACATACGGAGTTTCACCACAACCTGCACAAGCACCGGAGAATTCCATAAGAGGCTGCTTGAATTGGCTTCCTTTCACCGTTGTCTCTAAATTTGAACCCATAACATCGTTGGGAAGTGATTCAAAGAATTCTACATTAGCATTTTCTCCGGCTTCACGTTCTTCTTCGATAGGTTTCATTGCTAAAGCTTGTTTCGGACATTCGTTTACACATACCTTACAACCCTGACAGTCCTCAATATAAACCTGGATCTTATATTGGAATTCATCTTTATCTTTACCCATTGCAGTAAGAGTATTAAAGCTTTCCGGAGCACCTTTCATATCTTCATTCTTAACAAGTTTTGGCCGGATAGCTGCATGAGGACAGACAATAGAACACTGATTACACTGAATACAAAGATCTGCATCCCAATGTGGAACGACCGGTGATACACCGCGTTTTTCAAGTTTTGTAGTTCCAGAAGGAACAAACCCATCTAACGGCATGTGAGAAACAGGAATACTGTCTCCTTTTTCTCTCATTATTTTTTCGATAATATTCTTTGTGAATTCATCTGCATCATCCGGTACAAGTTTCTTCTGTTTTGTGTGATTTGCAGGAACCGCATCAGGAACAGAGATCTCAACCAATGCTTCATTAGTTTTATCAACTGCAGTCCAGTTCATTTCAACAATTTCCATACTTTTTTTAATGAAAGTTTTCTTAATAGCTTTCTTGATCATCTTGATTGCTTCTTCTCTATCTAATACACCAGAAATAAGGAAGAACGCAGTCTGCATAACTGTATTTATCCTGCTGCCAAGTCCAACATCATTAGCTATTTTCAATGCATTAATATTATATAGTTTAATGTTTTTTTCTATTATTGTCTGCTGCATATCTTCTGTCAGGTTTTCAAAAACTTCTTCGGTTTTCCAATGTGAATTAAGTAGAAATACTCCATCGTCCTTAATACCTTCAAGAATGTCGTAACGTCCTATGAATGCTGGATTATGGCATCCGATGAAGCCTGCATTTTCTACAAGATATTCTGACTGGATCGGGCTTTTTCCAAAACGAAGGTGTGATCGTGTAATTCCACCTGATTTTTTTGAATCGTATTGAAAGTAACCTTGAGCATACATATCGGTATTATCACCAATTATCTTGATCGAGTTTTTATTTGCACCAACTGTTCCATCTGAACCTAATCCCCAAAATTTACAACTGATTCCACCTTCAGGCATTGAGTTTAGTTTCTCACCAATTTTAAGTGACTTATGAGTTACATCATCATTAATACCGACAGTAAAGCCATGAGTTGCTTTTCCATCCAGATGATCGTAAACAGCTTTAACCATTGAAGGTGTAAATTCTTTGGAAGAAAGACCATAACGTCCACCAATGATTGTGAGATCTTTTTTATCTTTAAGAGCCGCAACAGTATCCAAATATAATGGATCACCGATTGCACCAGCCTCTTTTGTTCTATCAAGAACAGCAATTTTTTTAATTGTTTCAGGAATCGCATCAATGAAAGCACTTACAGAGAATGGACGGAATAGACGAACTTTAATAAGTCCGAGTTTCTCACCTCTTGCATTTAGATAGTTAATTGTTTCTTCGATAGTTTCTACTCCACTACCCATTGCAATAATTAGCTTTTCTGCATCTGGAGCACCAACATAATCAAAGAGATGATATTGTCTTCCGATAACTTTCGCTAATTTATCCATGTATTCCTGTACGATTTCAGGAGCTACATCATAATATTTATTATTAGTTTCACGACACTGGAAAAATACATCTGGATTTTGAGCACCAACCTTTATCATTGGTCTTTCAGGGTTCATGGATCTATTTCTGAAATTTTCAACATATTTCATATCTATCATTTCACGCATTGTGTCATAATCAATAACTTCGATCTTTTGGATTTCGTGGGAATTTCTGAATCCATCAAAGAAATTTAAGAAAGGAATACTGGCTTTTAAGGTAGAAAGATGTGAAACAACTCCCAGATCCATTATCTCTTGAATTGAACAGGCTGACATTAAGGCAAAACCAGTGTTTCTTGCAGACATTACATCTGAATGATCTCCAAATATCGAAAGTGAATGCGAAGCAAGTGATCTTGCTGTAACGTGGAAAACCGTAGGTAACATTTCACCAGCTATTTTATGCATATTCGGGAGCATAAGCATTAGACCTTGAGAAGCGGTAAATGTGGTTACAAATGCACCAGCTGAAAGAGCACCATGCACAGCTCCTGCTGCACCAGCTTCCGATTGCATTTCGATTACATCAACAGTTTGATCAAAAACATTCTTCCGATCATTCGATGCCCATGCATCAGCATATTCACCCATTGTGGATGACGGAGTGATCGGGTAAATTGCAGCAACTTCACTGAAGGCATAAGCTACATGCGCAGCAGCATAATTACCGTCTAATGTAACTTTTTCAAATTTTTTCATTTTAGCTCCTATATTTATTTTATTAATTCACTACTTAAAAATTCTATTACAAAAAATTAATCTGATATGTTCAAGTCAATATATTAAATCTATTTGTAAATAAAAAAGAATTTATAATATTTTCCACTTTTCATTCTATATTATCAGGTGTTAAGTTCTGTTCTTCCATTTCAAAAATTGGATTAAAATATTTAAATTGATCTTCAATAGTATTACTTTCACAGATCTTCTGCTTAATACGTTTAATATCTTCTTGAAGTTTGAATCTCTCTACTTCATTGCCTATCTTGAAAAGTTCATTCAGCAAGTACCAGCTTGTAAGAAATTGCTCTTGATGCTCAAAAATTTCAGCCAATCCGGCAAGAATTTCTTCTTTATTCGTATGTTGAGGATAATCCAAATATAATCGAAGAAGTGAAGTTTTTGCCTCTTCATAATGTTCAAGTGAAATATGAGCAATATAATTCAAGAAAAGCAATTTCTCAATATACAGGGAATCATCAACTGCAATTAGGGGCTTAAGGATATTCAAAGCATCCTCATACTCTTTTTGGAAAATTGAATTCGTTGCTATTTTTATCTGTAGGTTACATTTCTCCGATTCGTCACTTTCCAATAATATTGTACGATAAACGTCATTTGCTTCACCATAAAGTTGATTACTCTCATAAAGTTGAGCCAATATTTTTAGAAAACCAATATGCTTTTGAATGGTTTGAGCTTCGGAAACGGCAATTGAAACAATATCAAATGCTGAAAGCGGTGAGACTTGAATAATTACTTTCTCAAAATCTGCCAAACGCTCATCTATTATTTGCTCATCTGATGTGTATAAAATAGCTTTAGCATAGTGCTCTGAAGCTTGAAGCCAATCTTCATATTCATGATAAATAAATCCTTTAAAATAGTATAGCGAATCATTATCTACTATTTCTTCTAGAATTTTGTTAATATATTCAAGAGCATTATTATATTCGTTTTTTTCAATATAAAATTTGATAAGTTTGATGTTGTATTTCACATCAGTAATATTAGATTGATTGCTACTCTGTGCATATAAATTAATGCCGAAAATAAGAGCTAATAATATTAATATTTTTATTTTCATCTCAATCTCTTTAAATTCCATTAATAATTGCAATTAAGGAATAAATAAACGTTTGAGATGTCAAGCTGAAAGTTATCATATAAAATTCTCTTTTGCAAATATAGCAGCACCAAGAGCTCCTGTAATAAATGAATTCTCAGGTACAATTACATTTGATCCCATGATCTTTGAAATTGCTATTTGCATTCCGGAGTTCTTTGCAACTCCGCCTGTGAAGACTATTGGATTCTGCCAATGAAGTTGGGAAGCAAGATTTTTTGTTCTTTTAGCAATTGAATGGTGGATAGCATTAATAATATCCGATTTTTCCAAACCTTCTGCAATTAAACCAATTATTTCTGATTCGGCAAATACAACACAAGTGCTATCAATATTTATCTTCCTAGTTGAAATCTGTGATAATTTGCCCAGATCATCAATAGTTGTTTCAAGTGTAGTTGCAGTAACTTCCAGGAATTTTCCGGTTCCTGCAGCACATTTATCGTTCATTGCAAAATCTTTTACATGTCCGGTCTCATCTACTAAAATAATTTTGGAATCCTGCCCGCCAATATCTATGATCGTTCGTGCATTGGGGAAGAAGTAATTTGCTCCCCTGG
>DAOUVH010000176.1 GCA_030667725.1 Candidatus Cloacimonadota bacterium
ATCATTATCTTGATGAATTACAGAGATTAGTTCCTTCTCAGGAAATTTGCATTTATTGTTGGCGGGGAGGATTTCGCAGCGATGGAATGGGACATCTCTTTCAAACTGCAGGGAAGAAAGTGTTTCGTCTGGAAGACGGATATAAAGCATATCGCAATTATGTTCTCGACTCCTTCAAAACAAAATATAAGCTCCTTGTTATAGGAGGAATGACCGGAAGCGGCAAAACTGAAATACTGGAAGAGATTGGAAAAACAAACCAACAGATGCTGGATCTGGAAGGTATTGCTAATCATAAAGGCTCTGCTTTCGGTGCTCTAGGTCAGGCTGATCAACCCACAACACAGCAATTTGAAAATAACCTTGCTACGCAATTAAATAGATTTGATCTTGAACAGAATATCTGGCTGGAAGATGAAAGTAGGATGATAGGGAGAGTGAAAATTCCTGATGATCTATTCAAACAGATCAGAAGTTCTACAGTTATCAAAATTGAAGTTCCTAAAGAAAATCGCATTAACCGGCTGATTAAGGATTATGCAAATTTCAGTAAAATTGATCTGATAAATTCAATAAATAATATTTCCCGCAGATTGGGCGGATTAAATACTCGGATAGCAATTGAAGCAATTGAAACAGAAGATTATTATAAAGCTACCGATATCATTTTAGATTATTATGATAAAACCTACACTTACGGACTTGAGAAAAGAGCAGGGCAAACTGTTCTCCCTCTAAAACTTGCTGGAAATAACCAAAAATTAAATGCAGAGAAAGTGATTGAGTTTGTGAGAAAAAATTGACAAATAAATTCCGTTAATGTTTCCTGCTAAATGAAATAGGAGGATATTATGATTAAAAAAGTTCATCAACACATCATGAACGAGTTGCAACAAAACTCTCGAACCGATACAATTTTTGTTGTGACTGCTGTATTATTCAACCTCATAGTACTGGCTATTAATTCATCAGTTGCCAGTAGTGCAGCGTCTGAGAAGGCAAGCTCAAGTGATGATTTTGTGCTTATTGCTTTCATAATCATGGCCATTATTGTAAACAGTATATCAATTGTGGCATTGTATGCTGGAAAAAACGCTAGGAATAAACTACTACAAGGTATACTATCTATGTATCGGGATAACGAAGTAGATAAATATTACGACTTTTCACTATTGGACAATTATGGTAAAAGGTATTTTCTCTTCACAGCAGTCGTATTATGTCTTGGAATAATATCTGTCATAGTACCCTTAGTAATTCGTTTCTTATAATTATGTATAAGAGTAATGATATTTATCCATTCCCTGATCCTCGTGTTACAGGTATTAAAGAGCATCAGGAACGCATTCGAACATTCCTTAGGCTGGCACGTGAATCAAAAGATTCAATCATTTGCTTTAGGCTTCATATAGCATGCATATATTTTGCACGCGCAATAATCGAACTCATTTTTGAAGCTGCCGATAAAAAGCAGATATCATTATCACGTGAACAACTGAAGAAAACGTTACCTGATAAATTACGTTGGTTTAATCTCATAGAAAAGATTCGTATTCATGATTTCCATAGATTTGGCATAGTTCCACCAAATCCAAATGTTAAAATGCTTTTTGTGGGTGGCCCGGTTAAACTCAAAGCTAAGAATGGAGCTTTAGTTTATAGTATAACACCCTCAGGACCTAAAATAAAAACTACAGGTAATTCAATTATCAATGAACAGCGCCCTTTAATTAGTGATGATGGTAGTTTCTTCGACGAAAATACACAAAAGTATGTCACACTAGATAACCTGCTTAAAGATTTCTTAATTGATATCCCACAAGTAATTAAAGAGTTTGAATAATAAATTGGCTAAAATCAATTCTACTCTTTCCCCACATTGATCTCACCCGCTTTTGTAAGAATCAAACTCGCTGCAGGATCTGCTCTACTTCATAGAACATTTCGTCAGGAGAAAGTGCAGCAAGTGAATCTGCATCATTAACTCCCCAGGCTACTGCCCCACAAGGTATACCGATTTTCTTTGCGGCCTGGATATCACGCAATTCATCACCGATATAGATTGCATCTTTTTTGTCTATTCCGCTTAACTTTATTACTTTTTTCAGTTTGGATTCCTTGCCGAAAAGAGAGACACCGCCCACAAAATGATCATTCAATGAACTGAGCTCCTCACCCATAACGTTATAGATATTTTCCTTAGAATTTGTGCTGACAATTGCAATTTTATAACCCTTTACTTTTAGCTCATGGAGCATACTTGCAATTCCATCAAACAACTTAATATCTTCAATATTTTCACTCATCATATTAAGTATGAACCTTGATATTATTGGTATTTTATAAAGTGGGACTTTCATATATTTAAGAAAACCTGCAGAATCTAATTTTCGAAGTTCCGATATTTCATTTTTGTCGATCTTTTTCAAATTGAATTTCTCTGTTATGATATCCATGGTTTTGATAAACCAGGGAAACGAATCGGCTAGGGTTCCGTCAAAATCAAATATTATCAGTTTATATTTCATAATTTTTCCTTTTTTGGAATGAAGAGCAATTTTTGTTGATTTAATGTCAATGTTTTTAGCCTGCACTTAATTATTAAGCTATGAAGAACGCTAAGAAACACAAAAAATCCCATAATCCAGCTCGTTCCCAAGTTTGTCTTGGGAACGCTGAATATATTAACGTTACGAAGACAAACTTCGTAACGAGATTACTGTGGGGTGCGTTTTCTCGATCCTCCCAAATGCAATAAAAAAAATAATTTGACAAACTAGAGACTATTTGGTAATTAGATAAACATCTAAATAAGGAGAAAATAAGAAAAAGATATGGTTAATGATAAGGTGTTCAAAGCGCTATCGGACAAAAACAGGCGGAAGATAATTGACTTGTTGAAGAAGAAAGAAATGACTGCTGGTGAGATTGCAGAGCAATTTAATATTTCCAAACCAACTATCAGTGAACATTTGAAAACACTAAAAAATGCTGATCTAATCCAATCGGAAAAGAGTGGACAGTTCATTACATATTTTCTAAACACAAGTGTATTGGAAGATTTTTTATCACATATGATAAATATTTTTGGAAAAAAGGAGGACACAAGATGAATAAGAAATTTTGGTTAAGTATTATCATAATAATCGTGCAGCTAACATTGGCACTTTATCTCAGCTCATTTATTGCCAATGATGCAAGAATCCCGAGTCATTGGAATTTTCGCGGTGAGATTGACGGTTACACAGGTAAATGGACAGCTATCCTATTATTTCCGGGAATTAATGCCTTCCTATTTATTTTCATGCTGATTCTACCGATCATCTCAGTTCGTTATCGAGAAACACAGGAAAGATTTTCCCGCATGGTTCCAATTATCACAAATATTGTAATTTTCTTTTTTGCAATAATTCATATCTACACTTTACTTCTTGGTGCCGAACTGGTTTCAAATACAGGGTCTTTTCTTTACTACGCTCTTGGTTTAATGTTTATTCTACTCGGAAACGTTCTTCCAAAAATGCCATCCAGTTTCTATATTGGTATTCGTACTCCATGGACTCTTTCCTCAGAATATGTCTGGCGTAAAACACATAAAATTGGTGGGATTTGTTTTGTGATTAGTGGATTATTAATGATCTTTATTCCTGCAATATTGGGAAATAATGCAACAGCTCTCACCGTTATGTTTGTTCTTTTTCTGTCATTAGTTTTATACCCGGTACTTTATTCTTTTATTTTATATAAGAAGGAAGAAAAGTA